>WHTF01000037.1 GCA_009379725.1 Deltaproteobacteria bacterium | reverse complement strand
CGTTGCCGGCAGCAAGTCTTTCGAGGCGGAAAAACTTTTGGCTTATGAGCTTGGCTACCGGGTACAGCCGACAGAGCGTTTTTCTGTGGATCTGGCCGGCTTTTACAATCGCTACACTGATCTCCTCAGCCTGGAGGCCGGCTCATCATTTTTGGAGCCACCGGGAAACCTTATTTTCCCCTTCCTGATTGAAAACCAAATGAAGGCCCAGGTTTACGGCGTCGAGCTGGCCACAGATTGGCGGTGGCTGGACTGGTGGCGGTGGCGCTTCGCATATTCGCATGTGAACATCAACCTCACGAAACGATCCGGCAGCACCGATGTCTCGACAGAACCGTCGACGGAGGGATCAAGTCCACATAATCAGTTTTCTTTGACCTCTTTCGTCGATCTTCCCGGCAATCTGCAGCTGGACAGTATTCTTCGTTATGTGGATAACCTCCCGGCACAGAATGTCGGTCAATATTTTAACTTAGACCTGCGGCTGGGTTGGCATGCGACTAAGAATGTCGAGCTATCGCTGGTCGGGCAGAACCTGCTTGCAGGCCATCATGCCGAATGGGGCGATGGCACCAAGATTCAACGGGGAATTTACACTAAGGCAACCTGGCGATGGTAAGGCGAGCGAAAACCTTGCAGTCAGTCGCCGCTGCTTCATGTTTTGTCGCACGCGGGGGTGCGACCGCTGCTCTAATTTTTGTGTTAGCGATTGGCGCGGCAGCGATCATGTTACCGGTTTCGATCTCTGTGTCAGCAGAACTCTCCCATTCCAGTGAATATGAACTCAAAGCGGCGTTTCTCTATAATTTCATCAAATTTACCGAGTGGCCGGCCGGAGCTGCGGGTAAAAAGGATGTGCCCTTCGTCATCGGTGTAGTCGGCAAGGACCCCTTTGGTGCCGTATTGGATAAGGTGATCGACGGTGAGAATTTTCACGGCAAGACGATCGTAGCCCGGCGTTTTCCGCGGATGGACGAAGCAGCAGCGACTGCTCAGGTTCTCTTCATAAGTGCTTCGGAAGAAGCCAATCTTACGGCGATCCTGAGACTGCTGGATGGGCAAGCCATCTTAACGGTGAGCGACATTGAAAGTTTCGCCGAACGCGGTGGCGTCATCAATCTCAAAACAAAGAGCAACAAAATCACCCTCGAAATTAATGTTGACGCCGCCAAGCGCGCCGGCCTCGCGATGAATGCGCAGCTTCTTAGGCTAGCCAAAATCGTCAGAGACAATCTTAAAAGACCGTCGTAGTCTATGCTGTCATTCCGCAATCTGCCGATCAAACACAAGCTGACGTTGCTGAGCGTTCTAGCCAGTTGTAGCGCCTTGATCTTGGCTTGTGGCGCCTTTGTTGCTTACGATGGCTGGAGCTTTCGCCAGGCCATGCTGCAGACGATCTCGACTGAAGCGCATATCGTCGGCGCCAACAGCGCCGCTTCGTTACTTTTTGGCGACCCGCGCTCGGCAACCGACACCCTTGCCGCTCTCAGCGCTGAGCCGGCGGTGATAGCGGCGGGAGTCTACAATCGCGACGGCAAACTTTTTGCCAGCTATGTGCGCGTTGGGGTAGAGCAAAGTGCCGAGGCCGCGTTACCGCCGATCTCACCCGGGCAGCCCGACCGCCATCGCTTCGAAGCAAACCACCTCGATTTGTCACGCCCAATCATTTTTCAGAAGGAGCCGGTGGGCATCGTCGCAATCCGCGCTGATTTGGAGATCATGCGGATCCGGCAGCTGCGTTACATCGGTATCGCCGTAGTTGTTCTGTTTATCTGCACTCTCGGTGCTATCGGCGTGTCTTTGTGGTTTCAACAAAGAATCTCGCAACCTATTCTGGCATTAGCGGCGACGGCGAAGAGAGTCTCGCAGGACAAAGACTTCTCGCTACGGGCAAAGGCCGAGGGCGGCGACGAAACCGGCGTGCTGGTGGAAACTTTCAACGAAATGCTGTCGCGCATTCAGGAGCAAAATCAGGAGCTGCAGAAGGGACGTGACGAACTGGAACGACGAGTCGCTGAAAGAACAACCCAACTTGAGGCCGCAAACAAGGAGCTTGAATCTTTTTCGTATAGCGTCTCCCATGACCTGCGCGCGCCGCTTAGAAGCATCGACGGCTTTAGCCAGGCCTTGCTGGAAGACTATTCGGACAAGCTCGATGAAGAGGGCAGAGACCATCTCCAGAGGGTGCGCGCCTCCGCTCTGAGGATGGGGCAACTCATTGACGATATGCTGAATTTGTCGCGCGTGACGCGCGATGAGATGCGCTGCGAACCGGTCGATCTCACGGCGATGGCACAAGCGATAGGAGCCGACTTACAGCAGACAGCGCCGCACCGCGAGGTAGAATTTGTCATCGCCGACGGCTTAACTACGAACGGTGATGCCCGGCTGTTGCGAATCGTGCTTGATAACCTGTTTAACAACGCCTGGAAGTATACCAGCAAGCAACCGCGCGCGCGCATCGAGTTCGGATTCGCGCAGAATAATGGCCAGTCTGCCTATTTCGTGCGCGACGACGGCGTCGGTTTTGACATGGCCTATGCGGACAAGTTGTTCGGAGCGTTTCAGCGGCTGCACGCGGTGGCTGAGTTCAATGGCACAGGCATCGGACTAGCTACGGTCCAGCGCATCGTTCATCGGCACGGCGGTCGCATATGGGGGGAAGGCAAGGTCGACGAAGGGGCGACATTCTACTTCACTCTTTAATATCGAAAGGAAATCTCAATGGACAACAAAGTCATTTTATTAGTGGAAGATAATCCCGACGATGAGGCTTTGACACGGCGGGCGCTTAAGAAGAACAACATCCAGAACGAGGTCGTGGTGGCGCGTGATGGCGCCGAGGCACTGGATTATCTCTTCGGTACCGGCGCTTACGCGGGCCGGGACTTGAGCGTTATGCCGACCGTTACTTTGCTGGACCTAAAGCTTCCCAAGATCGATGGTCTGGAGGTATTGCGCCGGCTGCGGGCGGACGAGCGAACCAAGGTTCTTCCTGTAGTCATTCTCACTTCGTCCAAAGAGGAACAAGACCTGGCAAACGGTTATATGCTCGGGGCAAATAGTTACATGCGTAAGCCTGTTGATTTCGCTCAATTTACCGAAGCCGTGCGCCAGCTAGGGCTTTATTGGCTCGTGCTCAATGAGCCGGCGCCGCGCATAAGGAGTAGCGTCAAATGAGCAAACACATTCGTGTGTTAATCGTCGAAGACTCAGAAGACGATGCGCGCTTGCTAGTGCAGCAGCTGCGGCGCGGCGGATTTGACCCGGAATTCGAGCGGCTAGATACAGCCGAGGAAATGGCGGCCGCGCTGGCCAAACAGCCCTGGGACCTCGTCATATCCGACTACGTGATGCCTCATTTTAGCGGAATCGCGGCGCTAGAGCTCTCGAAGAAGAGTGCACTCGACATTCCATTCATCATCATTTCAGGCAACATAGGTGAGGATGTGGCAGTGGCGGCCATGAAAGCCGGTGCGCACGATTATATGATGAAGGGTAATGTCCAGCGACTCATTCCGTCGATTGAGCGTGAGTTGCGTGAAGCAGAGGTTAGGCGTCAGCGCAGGCGGGCCGAGGAGGAGGTCAAACGTAATCTGGACCGAATCAAAGCCCTTCATGAGATTGACTTAGCCATTACTTCCACGCTGAATTTACGCGCCGTGTTGGATGTTCTTTTGGAGAAGATCGACCTAGTGCTGCCGTATTCCGCTACCACTGTCAGGCTATTCAACAAAGAGACGCGAGAATTGGAGCCAGTGGCCTGCCGTAATATCAATGAAAGGGAATGGAAAGCGATAAGCCGGAAAGGATTAGATGGTCTTGCTAAAATAGTTCTGGATAACCAAGTTTCCTTGACCGTCGCAAATGTTCAAACAGACTCTCGAAGTGCCGCTTCCGAGTTTGCCCGCAAAGAGGGGCTACTATCCTATGTCGGAGTTCCCTTGATTGCCAAGCGCGAGATTCTGGGACTTATCTGTTTCTACACTAAAAAGGATCACTCGTTTAGCGATAATGAGATTGAGTTCCTTACGACACTTGCGGGCCAGGCAGCCGTGGCGATTCACAATTCGCAGCTTTTTGAACAAACCAAAATAGCGGGCGAAAAACTTGAGGTAACCAATCAGCGCCTTGCAAAATCTTTAAAAGAACTTTCGCGTCTTTATACGGCCCTCGCTCCCTTGAGTCCGGCGGAGTCTGTTAATGGAATGCTCGACGGCATCGTTGAAAGGCTCATGGAAGCTACCGGGGCCGATTCGGCTCTGATCCGACTCGACGATAGACAGACGAGAAGTTTTCATTGGGCCGCTCAACGCGGGTTTCCCGATTATTACCTAAGGGCAATAGAAGCCGCGCCACCCGGGGGGGCGGCAGATTGGGTGTTCAAGAGCGGTGAACCGATTATCGCCACCGACATTGCCGCGGATTCACGTCTAAAGGGGAAGATGCAGCTTCAAATGGGCCTTCGCTCCTGCGCCATGCTCCCGCTGAAGGTTCAAAACGAGATCCGAGGAATCGTCCATATAGCCAGCCGCGAGTTGGGTTACTTCGAAGAGGGTCATAAAGATAATCTGACTGCCATTGCGCGCCTGATGAGTATTGCGTTGGAGAATAAAGATCTCTTCGATGAACTCAGGGCCTCCAGGGATTCCCTGGAGAAGTCGAACAAAGTCAAGGATGAATTTCTTAGCGTTATGTCGCACGAGCTGAGGACGCCGCTTAACGTTATGATGGGTTACACAGGACTGCTCCGGGAAGGCATGTTTGGCGAGCTCAATTTAGAGCAAGAAGGCGCTTTAAAAAAAATAACCAGCCAGTCCAATGATCTATTAAGCATAGTCAACCAGATCCTGCGAACCACACAGATCGAAAGTGGGGCAATCAAAGCTAAAATGGATAACGCGAATCTGGGTGTGTTTTTGGATGAGCTGAAAATGGCCTTCGACATACCCATGAGCAACGACTTGACCATCGACTGGGACTATCCATCGGACCTGCCGATTGTGGCGACTGACAGCGAAAAGCTCAAGCAAGTCCTGCAAAGTTTGATTGACAATGCGATCAAATTTACCAACAAGGGGCAAATAGTCATATCGGCGCGCTATTTGGCTCAGGCCAGAATAGTTAAGTTTAAAGTGGCAGATACCGGCATCGGGATCGCCAAAGAGGCGCTACCATACATCTTTGACATGTTTCGTCAGGCGGATAGTTCCGACAGCAGGCCGCACGGCGGTGTGGGTCTGGGTCTTTATATCGTCAAAAAATACACTGAAATGATCGGCGGCAAGATAAGCGTGAGAAGCGAGGTGGGGGAGGGATCTATCTTTACGGTCATTATTCCCGCCGAAATTCAAAGCTCAAGTCCAGACTTAACCGCGCCTTCCTGAAAAAACGTAAATGACTTTCCGATCTGCAATGTCGCCTTCCAGGATATTTCCCGCATTGGAGATATCTTTCGACGTGCTCGCCGATAAGAAGAAAAATACAATTTGCATACAGTGGTTTGTTGTCATTGTCACCGCCTATCTTGCACTGTTTAGGGAAGACGAGATTTTACAGGACCCATTGCGTTATCTCCTGGTCTTAATGGCGTTCGGGAGTATGATCGTATTCCAACGGTTTCCCCAGTCGACCTTCGAGCATTCCCATTTCAATCATGCCTTGGTGATACTGGACACAATACTCATCTCCATTGCAATTTCTCTCAACAGAGAGAGTCCATCGGATCTTTTGCTCATTTTTTTCTTTGGCATTTTTATTGCCGCCATAGGTGATACTCTAATCAAAGTAGTCCTGACCTGCTTGTTGCTGAGTGTACTCTCTATATTCATTCTACCCTTGTCCGGAAATCTTAACTTCCAATTTGGCCCCGATGCCCTTTTACGGATCGTCTTACTGTTTGGCGCTTCCATCCTTTACGGCTATTTAGCCGAGCAAGTTAAAGTAGAAAAGAAAAAGAAGACGGACTTGGAGAAATCCCTGCACCAGCAGCTTGTTACAAAAGATCAATTCCTGTCTCACGTTTCCCATGAGCTCCGGTCACCTATTTCCGCCATTTATCAGTTTGTCACTATTCTTCTCGATGGATTGGCGGGCGACCTTAGCTCCGAGCAACAGGCCTATCTGAACATCGTCCTTCGAAACGTAAAGCAGCTTCGTAATATGATCAGCGATCTCCTTGAGGCCACCCGGGCGGACGCGGGAAAATTGGCTTTCGATCCACGGTGTGTATCTTTGCCTGCTGTCATATCCGACGTTTTCGAAACAACCCTACCGACGGCTAGCGCCAAGCGCGTAGCTCTCGCAGCTGATGTTGCATCCAACCTGCCTCTGGTCTTTGCCGATCACGCGAGGGTCAAACAAGTGGTTACTAATCTGATAGAAAACGGCATCAAATTCACACCCGCAAACGGTGAGATTACCGTTCGCGCACAGATTTACGATCCTGATCCGGATTTCCTGTGCGTGTCGGTAGCCGATAATGGTTGCGGAATTAGTCCCGAAGGCACGCAGAAGATCTTCGATCGACTCTATCAGGAAACCAGATCAATCGATCGCAACCGTCAAGGTCTCGGGCTGGGCCTGTTCATCTGCAAGGAGCTGGTGAATCTTCACGGCGGAAAGGTCTGGGTCGAAAGTGATCTCGGTAAAGGAAGCAGATTCTACTTTACCTTGCCGGTTTTCTCGCTTTCGAGAATCCTTTCGCCCGTTATAACAGAACATAGCCGGCTAAAAGAACACATTGCTCTGATCTCTGTTGGGCTATCTCCACGTAACGGGACGTCTCTCGGACATATTACCGATACTATCCGCCGGGAGACTTGGAACGTCTTACAAGGTTATAACTTACCTGGCAGGAGAATACTGTTACCCCGAATGACCGAAGCAGCAGAGTCTGAAATCTTCTATTTGATCGAGTGTAGCGACCCCGAAGGAACAAATCTCACCGTACAGGAGATCCAGGAGAAGTTAAGACAGTCCGAAGATCTGCGAACTCCGGATGTGCGGCTGAGCGTGCTGCACACCAGGATAATGACCTGCTGCGACCCGAGTGGATCCGTGTCGCTACAACAATTAGTCGAAGAAGCGGCACTGGCCATCCAAGAACACATGCAGGAAAAGGCTCCTGATAAGGTCAGCGAAGGCGATCAGACTTTGATAGCCGAGATGTCTCATGGAATCAAAACTCCCCTTAACGTGGTACTGGGATACTCGGGACTGCTGCGGGATAAAATGCTCGGCGATCTTAATCCGTCGCAAGAGAACGCCCTAGATAAAGTTATCGAGCACACCAATGATTTGATCGCCGCGTTCGACAATGTCCTGGAGGTGCAACGGATAAAAGACGGCAATGTTGCACTGGACCATCAAAAATTGGACATCGTCGATTTGTTCGAGGAGCTGAAAGCATATTATAGCGCCGGGCAAAAGAAAGCATTGCCCCTTATGTGGGAACACTCTTCCGAGTTTCCCGTGATGATGACCGATCCCGTCAAGCTGAAATTGATTCTTCGGAATCTGGTAAACAATGCGATTAAATTTACTGATGCAGGATGCGTAAGAGTTTTTGCGAAGTATGACCCCGCCTCTGAGAGCGCTGAGTTTAAGGTGGTCGATACGGGAATAGGCATCTCGAGAGAAGCGCTTCCGACAATTTTTCAAAGATTTATCCAATTACAACCTTCGCAAATGAATCCGATGACCGGCATGGGCCTTGGTCTCTACATCGTTAAATCCTTAACGGAATTACTGCGAGGAAAAGTTGTAGTAGAGAGCGAGCCGAACAAGGGCTCTATGGTTATCGTCACGATACCCATCAGTACGGTTACCACTTGTAAGAGGCGGTCGCCAAAAACAAACATCGACTTGCCGGTCAATTAACAATCGCATGAAGAAAAGGAGAGCCATGGACAAGAAAATCATTTTAATCGTTGAAGATGACAAAGACATAGCAGCGGGGCTCAGTGTGCGTTTAAGAGCCAATGGCTATGCCACGGTTTGTGCGACAGATGCGGGTTCAGGAATCGATGCAGCGTTGACAGAACACCCGGACCTGATTCTTCTCGATCTGGGCCTGCCTGACGATAACGGCTTCGTCATGATGAGGAGGATGGAAGCCATGGCACCTCTGTGGTCCATTCCGGTCATCGTCATGAGCGGTCGATCTCCACAAGTATATAAGGACCCTGCTCTCATTGCCGGAGCAAAGGGATATCTGGAGAAACCGATCGAAAACGATCAACTGTTAGCCGCAGTTCGTAAAGCCGTGCCGAGTTAGACTACCTGACCAGTGGCAAAGAGTGTTATTCTCTGCATGCCCGAGACTGCCATTTAGCAAAACAAAAAGTCGACGGTTCTCAAACCCTTAATGAAATGGAGGATCCCATGGAAAAGAAAAAAATTTTAGTGGTAGACGATGACCAGGATTTGGCGCTGGGCTTAAGAGTGAGATTAAGAGCAAATAACTACGGTACAGTTCTCGCCACCGACGCCGTTTCAGCTATTAGTCAGGCAAAACAGGAAACACCCGATCTCATTCTGCTTGATCTCGGTCTTCCTGCTGGCGATGGTTTTATCGTGATGGAACGACTAAACAACATCGAATCACTGGCCTCCATTCCCGTTATTGTTTTAAGTGCACGCGATCCACAGTTGAATAGAGAACGCGCGCTCGCGGCCGGCGCCAGAGCGTACTTTCAGAAACCCGTCGATAACGATGAACTTATGACTGCAATCGGGAAATCGTTGGGGGAGCTAAATTGAAAAGCTCTGCGGGCCAAGAAAACGGTGGGCCTATCAAGAGCCTCGTTCTTCTCGCGGAAGATAATGAAGCCACCGCTGAGTTAACGCGAAAAATGTTGGAATTGTTCGGCTACCGGGTCACTGTGGCAAAGAACGGGGTTGAGGCGGTGGCGAAAGCCATCGCAGAGCTTCCCGATGTAATCGTCATGGACATCCATATGCCGGTCATGGATGGTCTCCAAGCCGCCTCGCAGATACGCAATGAGACTACGACACAGTCAATTCCAATTCTGGCAGCTACGGCTAAAGCGATGGCAGGCGATAAAGAAAAATGCTTGGCCAGTGGCTGTAACGACTACATTGCCAAACCCTTTACGCACGGTCAGTTGATCGCTTCAATTAAGCAACTTCTGAACAGGCCGTCGGAGCCACGTTGATAGGAAAGTTCCTACTCAGATTGCCGCGCTGATAGCGGCAAGCGCTTAGGCGCTCACCAAAACCCTCGAGATTGGCCAAAGGATCGACTACGGTTGTGAGCCGATTGGGCACTCGACTTCTTGATCCCGCGTCTTGCTGCGCCCCGACACGTTTAGGCTTGCGCCTCCTCGCGATAATGGCCGATGGCATCCATGAGCGGCTTGTCCGACATGACGAAAAAGATCGCAGGCTCTTTCGAAGTGTTCTCATGGCGGTGGTGATACCACAGCGGCACGACGAATGAGTCGCCCTGCTCCCATTCATAGCATTTGTCGCCGATGGTGCTGACGCCGCTGCCGCGATGAACATAATAGATCGTCGAGCTCGTGTGTCGATGGCTTTTGGTTTTCTCACCGGCGCGTAGCATGTGAATCTGACAGGACATGGTCGGCAAGGTCGGACCGCCGGTCAACGGATTCGCATAATCCAGCACGATGCCGTCGTAAGGATCGCCGGGTTGTTCGCCGACTTTTTTCAATGCGTTTTCCGTGTCGGCCCACTTGTAGGCAAATGCCGGAGGCTGGATGCTGTTTGCGCGTACCCAGGACGGCCGCAATGCCCCAAGCGTGGATGCGGAATAACCTTCGGCCTTGGTGACGGTCTGCTTCTTACGCGGATCGGGTTCGTGAAAGTCGGTTTCGAGCAGTCTGACCAGTGGCGAATCCAGGCCATCGAGCCATAACAGGGTCTGACCTGCGTTGTTCTCGTGGTCGTGCCACGTCCAGCTGGGTGTCGTCGCAAAATCGCCTTCGCCGATCTCGAAGGATTCGCCTTCGACGATCAGCCGAGCGCCGTTCCCCTTGACGACAAAGCGAACCGCTCCGGCAATATGGCGATGGCTGAGAGCTTCTTCGCCGGATTTGAGCATCTGCAGGTTCAATACCAATGTGCGCGTGGTACCGTTCTTCAAGGACGGGTTCCAGAGTTGGATCACGCGCCGGAACGACAAATCCAAACCGACAATCTCGCCGGCTTTGTCCATGGCGGCGAAGAGCTCTTTGCCTTTCCAATGACAAGGTTCATAGGAGGGCACCGGCTCCCGATAGACGTCGCCCTGGACGTTTTGCCAATAACCTTTGAAGTTCTTACTCTGAAGTTCATCCTCGAAGGCTTTGAGTACGTCGGCCATGGTTCTTCACCTCCATCTGTCATGATCTTTTCTAGCCCAACTCGACTGATGGTTGCAAGGTGGGAAATACGGCAGGGAAAGTACAGACGGAGAGACAGGGAAACAAGGAGAAAGGGAGACAGGGAGACGGGAGCGATGGATACTGGAGCGCAGAGGCGAAGAAATTTACTCCACGACTTTGACAGTGATCATGTTGGTGGTGCCCGGCTGGTGCAAGGGAAGGCCGGCCGTTATGGCGACGAGATCGCCGCGCCTGACGAAGCCGAGCTTGACGGCCTTTTCCTGCGCGACTTTCAGCATGACATCGGTGCTTTGGAAGCCCGGCACCGGCACGGGATAAACACCCCAGACCAGACAGAGCATCTTCACCGCTTCAGGCTCCGGACTGATGGCGATGATGGGATGGGGCGGGCGGTAACGAGAGATCATGCGAGCGGTGCTGCCGGAAGAAGTAGGTATCAGGAAGGCTTTGACCTGTAGATCCCGCGCCAGGGAGATCGCCGCAAAGCTGATCGCTTCCGGCACGCTCTGCTTGCGGCCGGCAAATTGATAACGCGGTTCGAGGATCTGCTCGGTCTCTTCGGCGACGCGGGCCATGGTTTTGACCGCCTCGACCGGGTAATCGCCGGCGGCCGATTCTTCCGATAGCATCAATGCATCGGTGCCGTCCAGAACCGCATTGGCGATGTCGGCGACCTCCGCGCGTGTCGGCCGTGGATTTTGCACCATGGAGCGCAACATTTGAGTCGCCGTGATGACCGGTTTGCCGAGAATATTGGCCTTGCGGATCATCATTTTCTGCATTGCGGGAATTTTTTCCGGCGCGATCTCAAGGCCGAGATCACCGCGCGCGACCATGATGCCATCGACTTTCTCGAGAATGGCATCGATGTGGTCGAGGGCCTCATGCTTTTCGATCTTCGCGATAATCGGAATGGCTGCGCCGCGTTGTTTCATCTCGCGCCGCGCATAGACGATGTCTTCGCTGTTACGCACGAAAGAAAGGGCGACGAGATCGACTTTCTGCTCAATGCCGAAAGCCAGGTCCTGTTTATCGCGAGCGGTGAGGGAGCGCACATTCAGGCTGCTTTGCGGGAAGTGAATGCCTTTGTGCGAACCGAGAATGCCGCCAAAGATGATTCTGCAGGTGACCTCGGTCGCGCTGACTTTGATCGCTTCGAGCTCGATCTCCCCATCGCCGAGTAAAATGGGATCGCCCTTCTTGACCGCGCGAGTCAAGCCTTTGTAGTTCACCGAAACCGCCAGCTCGGAGCCGAGGATTTTTCGCGTCGTCAGGACGAAAGGACGCCGGGTGGTCAAGCGCACGCGGTCGGCGGCGACTGGGCCCAGACGGAGCTTGGGCCCGGCAAGATCCTGCAGTATCGCCACCGGCTTATCGAGCCGGCGCGCGATTTGCCGGATATTGTGAATCACTTGTTTGTGAAATGAGTAATCGCCATGGCTGAAGTTGAGGCGCGCCACATTCATGCCGGCCTGGATCAAAGCTTTAAGAACCTTTTCCGATTCACTGGCCGGACCAATGGTGCAAACAATTTTAGTTCTGCGCATTTTCCTAAAATTACACGAGTTCTTGAGAGAATCAACGTAATTAGAAGGAAAGGGTAAGGAGAAGGGCGGTAAAATCTGTAGGCTAAATGCCCGATCCTGTTCTTTTTAGCCGGGGGTCGAGGATGTCGCGCAGGGCGTCGCCGAGCAGGTTGATACCGAGAACGGTAATGAAGATGCAAAGCCCGGGAAAGAGCGGCAGCCACCAGGCCGTACTGATATAGATGCGCGCATCGGCCAGCATCGTGCCCCAGGTGGGGATCTCGGGCGGAACGCCGACACCGAGAAAGCTCAAGCTCGCTTCCGAGATGATCGCCGACGCCATGGCGAAAGTGCCGATCACCAGGGACGTTTGAATCAGATTGGGAAGAATATGGCGCGCGATGATCTGTATCTTGGTGGCGCCGAGACAGCGAGCAGCGGTAACAAAATCACGCTCGCGCAGCGACAAAGACTGGCTCCTGACGACGCGGCAGTAGGGAATCCAGCGTTGAGCCAAAAGAGCGAGAATGAGATTAAACAAACCCTGGCCGAGGAAGGCCATGATCGTGATGCCCAATAATAGCGGCGGAAAAGCCCAGACCACCTCGACTGATTTTTGGATGATGAAATCGGCTTTGCCTCCTAGATAGCCTGAAATTGCGCCAAGGCCGATACCGATGAAACCGGAGACAAAGACCACGGCGAATGCCACGAGTAAAGAAACGCGCGCACCGTGGATGATCCGGCTGAAAATATCACGCCCCAGGTTGTCCGTGCCCAGCAGGTGAGGCGAGCCGATCCCCTGGGGCGGTTTCAGCATCGCCGTGAGCTCCTGCTTGTTGGGGTCGTGCGGCGCGAGTAACGGACCGAAGATCCCGACCAGGATGAAAGTCAAAACAATCAGGCCGCCGCTGAAAGCTTTCGCGTGCAGCCGCGGCACTATCCGCGCCAGCCATCCCGGGCTTTTTTCAGTAGCGGATTCGAGGGTCAATGACTGCATAAAGACCATCAATAACGAGGTTGATCACGACGAAAGCCGCCGTATAGGTCATCACCAGTCCGGTGACGAGGGGATAGTCCCGCGCATTGAGCGCGGTGATCAGCAAGCTGCCGCTACCCGGCCACGCAAAGACGGTTTCAACGATAATGGAGCCGCTCAGTAAAGTGCCGAGCTCGAGCCCGACCACGGTAATGACCGGAATAAGCGCGTTGCTCGTCACATGGCGCCAGATGACGTTTTTTTCGCGCAATCCTTTTGCCCGTGCCGTCGTGACATACTCTTCGTTCATCACTTCGAGCACCGCAGAGCGGGTAACGCGCATCAGAATGCCCAGCATATTTACGCCGAGGGCCAGGGCGGGCATAAAAATGTGCGTCAACGCGTCCCAAACACCTTTCCAGTTCTGCTGTATGATGCTGTCCAAGATGTAAAACCCGGACTGCTCCAAGCCTGCGATGCCGTAGGTGCTGCGGCCCGAGCTCGGCAATATATTCAGAACTCCGGCCATGAGAAGAATTAGCATGATGGCAAGCCAAAAACTTGGCATGCTGATGCCGAACAGGCCGAAAGTGGTCCCCAGGTTATCGAGCCATGAGTTCGGTCGTGAGCCTGCCCACACCCCAAGTGGAATGGCTAACACAGTGGCGATGATAATCGAGAATATCGCCAGCTCGATGGTCGCGGGCAATCGCGATTGGATCACCCGGGTCACCGGTTCGGAGTACTTGAAGGATTTGCCGAAGTCCCCCACGGCCGCGGATTTGAGAAATTTGAAGTACTGGATATACAGCGGCTGATCGAGTCCCCAACGCGCTTTCGCCTGGGCGACTTCAGCGGCATTGGTTTCTTCGCCGAGCAGCAGCAAGGTGGGATCGCCCGGCGCGGCATGAATCAACAGGAAGACCAGCAGACTAATGAGCAGCAGGACGGGAATCGTACCGATCAGGCGGTGCACGAGATAACTGGCCATTGAGCAAGCTTTCCGAAGTCCGGCGCGATTCTCGTCGTCTTTAGATTTTGGTTACATGTCTTACGTTCAGAATTACAGCAGTCAATCCTATTTCTTCACTACTTTGATATCCATGCCGAAAATACGGGCGTCCGGCAGCGGTTTGTAATCGATCCCCCGGTTGAGTCCCCACAACAGCTTGTGACGCCACATGAAACAGGCCGGGGCATCTTCGGTAAGGATGCTCATCGCCTGGGATAAATACTGCCGGCGCTTTTTGGGATCGAATTCCGCCTGTTCCTTGTCCAACAGTTCATCGAGCTTGGGATTGGAATAACCGATTCTCGGCGTCTCGCCGGAATGAAAGTATTGGTGCAACGCGGCGCTGGGATCTTGGACCGATCCGCGGCCCATATAATAGAAAGGCACCGTTCCTTTCTGAACGCCAGCCCAGAGCGTCGGCCACTCAGGAGTTAGGAGCTTGGCGCGAAACCCGGCGGCATTGAGCATGGGGATCATCGCCTCGGTCAACTGTTTGTCCAACGTGTATCGTCCTACCGGAGTCTGCAGCGCGGCATCGACTCCTTTGGAAAAGCCCGCTTGCGCCAAAAGCTTTTTCGAGCGTTCCGGATCGTAACTCAACTTGGGCTTTAGATTCGGATCGTAGCCGTATTGGCCCGGCCCGATGGGACCGTCGAGGCGGCTGGCGAATCCCTCCAATAGAGTGCTGATGATCTGGTCACGATTGATCGCATGGCAAACCGCCTGGCGCACTTCTTTTTTGTCGAACGGCGGCTTGGGTTGCATGGCGAGAAACATGATTTCTACCGAATCGGTGGCGGTGATTTTCAAGTTTGGAGATTGCTCGACGCGCTGGCGCAAGTGCGGCGGAATAAATTGCGCGATTTGGATTTCATTGTTCAATAAAGCCGCGACGCGTTGTTCGGTCTCGCGCATCACGCGATAGACGATTTCGTCGGGCGCCCGCGGGTTTCGTTTTGCTTCCGGATGATCCGGCCGCTTGGCGATGACGAGTCGTTGGCCGGGAATGAGTTCCTTTAGCCGGTACGGACCGGCCCCCATCATATGCTCTTTGTCGGCTACGTCGCGGCCGTATTTATCGAACATCGCTTTGCTGGTGACGATGAATCGATCGCAAACAAAGCCGAGCAGCGGCGCCGTCGGTTTGTCGGTGGTAAACTTGACCGTGTGCTTATCGATCGCCTCTGCTTTTACAATTGGCCCGGCTACCGATGCTTTCTGCTTCGATTGCGGATCCTTGATGACTCTATTCATCATCGAATGGACCACGTCGTCGGCTGTCACCGGTGTGCCGTCGTTAAATTTATAGTTCTTATTCAGGTAGAAGACCCAGGTGGTCGGGTTCTCGACTTTCCAACGTTCCGCCAGGCGGCCCTCGAAGTCTCCTTTGTCATAATTGTAAGTGCAAAACGGGCCGGTGATTTCGCTCCAAATCCCGTAGAGAAGCGACACACTGTCGCCGTAAGGATTAAGCGTCTCGATAGTTTCCGTGACGCCGATGGATACCCGTTTTTGAGCGGCCGCGCGCCCGGCAGTGATGCCAAGGCCGATCGACAATAGGAACAGGAATGCCATTGGGCGGAGCTTTCGAACCGGTAACCGCATAGAGACCTCCTTTTGCCGCCCCTCGAAGCGACAGACTTCTTCTATCGTTCCGCTTCGCCGGATGTCAAGATACAACGATCAAAAAACTTTTTAACCACGAAGGTTTGGGAGGGCATGACCGTTCAAAGCACGAACTCGATGAGGGTTACTAAGTCATGGTGCATTTGGGGTCGGTGTCATACCGATCTTAGACATGGCTCGAAAGATTGGCTTAATTTCATGTCGACCAAATCTCGCCTTTTCTACCATTACCGTGGCGTGCGTAGGCAAATTCCGGCCGTTCTCATGAACTGGTTCTCAGCCGGAGTTTTTTGTGCCGCCGTGAAAAGCGAATGGACGTCGAACGGGGTCCCCGCACTGAGCTTGCGTCAGGTGTCCCAGACCATTGCATCAAGCCGCGGCGCAGGTAGTTCGGGTTGATGCCCATTGCGTCGCAGATATTCTTAAAGGAGAAAATCCAATCGTTCTCATCTTCAGCTGCCAACCAGTGCCTGGCGTCTTCAATCTGCTTTCGCTGCCGAGCGGTGGCGCGGCGCATTTTTATGGATAAGCAGGAAACAGCATCTTCCAGAACCGCGGCCATCAGCATGAGCTCCGGCTCCTTGGATGGACTTCGTTTAAAGTTGGCGTAGAACTGCGACGCGAGAACGGCGTCCGGTTCGAAAAGACTTCCGGTATCGTCCGAAGAAAAGAGGTTACGGATCATTGCCATATGCGCTAATCTCCTTTCGCGGGTTTATTGAAGGGTGAACCATAAAGCCGATGCGATGATTCGGCAAATTCATAATTTCATATTGATCCATAGAAAAAATCAAACTATTATCGGTTTCTATGGAATGGTTGAATTACCATCATTTGTTCTATTTCTGGAATGTCGCGCGTTTGGGCACTGTTTCGCGCGCCAGCGAGGAACTCCGGCTGACTCAAGCCACCGTCAGCGCCCAGCTCAAATCATTGGAGTTGTCTTTGGGCGAAAAGTTGTTCCGCAAAACGGGACGGAATCTGACCTTGACCGACACAGGCAAGATGGTGTTTCGCTACGCGGAAGAAATCTTTTCGTTGGGCCGCGAATTGACCGGCGCGCTCAAAGGCAACACCGACGGACGCGCCGCACGGCTAACGGTGGGTATCGCCGACGTGCTGCCAAAATTGGTGGCATATCAATTGATCGAACCGGCCCTGGAGTTGAAAGACTCCTACCGGATTGTATGCCGGGAAGGCAGCAACAATGAACTGTTGCCGTCCTTAGCTGTTCATGACCTCGATGTCGTGCTGACCGACGCGCCCATCGAACCCGCCATGAACCTGAGAGCGTTTAACCACTTACTGGGCGAATGCGGTTTAATGTTATTCGGTGCCGGTAAACTGGCCGATGCGTATCGCCGCGGATTCCCGCGATCGCTCGACGGCGCGCCTTTTTTACTGCCAACCCAGAATACAACGGTGCGCCGATCCTTGGATCAATGGTTCGAGTCTGAAAACATCAGACCGGCAATCATCGCGGAGTTCGAGGACAACGCTTTGTTGAAAGTGTTTGGCGAGCGAGGTCTCGGGCTTTTTGTCGCGCCGTCGGTGATCGGCAGCGAAGTCGAGCGTAAATATGATGTCAAAGCGCTGGGTCGGGTGGGCCACATTCGTGAAAGGTTTTATGCGATTTCGCTCGACCGCAAGCTCAAGCATCCGGCCGTGGTCGCCATCTCCGAAGCTGCTCGGGCCCGGTTGTCGGACTGAAGAGCGTTCTCGGCTGCAGACCCTTCCGCCTCGTCCACACGGACCGATCAACCATTGCGGTCGATCGAATCGTTGGCAATACTTCCGGATTGTAATACAGTCGCATTCCGACAGGCGGAATTGAAAAATCGTCAAAGAGAATCAGAAATTTCAATCGAGGAGGAAGTTCATGGAGCAGAAATCCATCAAGGAAGTGCATAATGAGTTGACGATGCACAGCGTCCGTTTCGCCAAGGACGAGCAGGGGCGTCGCAAGGAACAGGAAGTACTGTTCAAATGGCCCGAGGTCCAGAAGAAATTAGGTGAACACAAACACATTTATGTCGTCGATGCGCGGCTGGGCTCGAACAACCACACGCATCGCTTGTGGTACGACGTCATCCCGCCGCATACCGAAGAGGGCCAAGACTGGCGGACTCTAGGTCACCGGCACACGGTGGAGGCGATCATTTATTTTCTCCAGGGTAAAGGGCACAGCATTATCGACGGCGTGCGTTACGATTGGCAGGCGGGGGATTTACTGAGCGTGCCGATGTTTTCCTGGCACCGGCACATTAACGATGGCGATGAGCCGGTGTTGCGCATCGCGTCGACCACCGGGCCGCTTTCCTTGGGACTGGGCCAGGCCGTCTATGAGGACGAGCGTTACCCGGAATTCTGGATTTACGCGCAAGAAGGAGAGGACGCCAGAAAGACTCTTATTCCCGGCGGCGGTGGGCAGGTTGGTAACGGCCAAGTTGGTGGAAATCGCGCTGCCGAGATGTATGCCGAACAGGTCGCCTTTGCCATGCATGAAGAGCAACTACGCCGCAAAAGCAAGGTGTTGGTCAAGCAGAAAGACCTGGTCTTCGAGCCGACGGCGATGGGTAATCTCGCTTACGTGGTCGATCCGCGTATCGGTTTTCATAGCAAGGCGCTGGGCGTCGTGATGGCGGAAATTCCTCCGGGAAAACGCTCCGGAGCGCACCGTCACCTGTATGACGAGATCGATCTTGTGGTCGGCGGGCGCGGCAAAGTCATCGTCGAAGATAAAGAATTCGAGTTTGATACGCTGGACGTGCTGTCGATCCCGGTGTTCCAATGGCATCAATATTTCAATACCGGCACGGAACCCCTGCGGATCCTCGGTATCAATACACGGCTGGCTTTGGATAATTTGGGCCTATCGTTGACCCATCAGGGTGAGCATGCCGATTACGTCGAGTAGCCGCGACTGCAGGCCGGATGAAGCGGGCGGAATTCGCAATAAGTGTTGCGGATTTCGCTCCACTTCACCAGGCTGACCGTAAAATCCTCATAATCCCAATTGAGATTTTCCCGGACCCTCTTCCCGATATAAGCCGAACGGTTTAAGAACCGGCGCATCGTTCATCGAAAACAGAATCGCGTCTTCCGCAGCGGACAGGTTGGCGTGCTCGTGCCAATGCCAAAGCGGCACCACGAAAGAATCGCCCTTTTCCCAGTGAAAAGGCTTGCCGTCGATCACCGTGGTGCCGTTGCCGCTAAAGGCATGATAGAGCACGGTGCTGGTATGGCGGTGCGATTGAGTGCGTTGTCCCGGACGGAGCAGTTGAATCCAGCACGAGAGAGTCGGCAATGTTGAGCCGCCGGTGAGCGGGTTGACGTACTCCATCGCATAACCTTCATAGGGATGCGGCTCGCCTTCGGCCAGATGTTTTAGCACCGGATAGATGTCGCGCCAGCGATAGTGCAGCGGCGCCGCCAACTTGTTCTCTGCGGTGGTCACCGGTCGCGTCATGCCATAGTTGGCTGGATCGTGAGTGTCGCTTCGAACCGGCATTCTGTTTTCAGGATAAGGTTCAAAAGAGATGACCTGGAGGGATTGGATGAACGGCACGTCGAGGCCGTCGATCCAGATCATCGGCTCGGCGCCCTCGTGCGCGTGCTCATGCCATGACCATTGCGGCGTCAAAATCAGATCGCCGTCTTCCATCACCATTTTGGCGCCGTCGACATTGGTGTAAGCGCCGCTGCCCCGGAGAATAAATCGAATTGCCGACATCGTGTGGCGGTGCGGTGGCGCGACTTCGCCGGGCTGGATCATTTGGAAGGCGAAGAGCATGGTGTGGCTGGTCATTTCCATGTCTTTAACGCCGGGATTGACCAGCCGCAGCGTGCGGCGCTCGGCCGCGCCCCGTTCGACGTTGATCTGATCGCGTGCTTGCACTAGTCCTTCATAAACGTCGGCCCACTTCCAAAGGTGCGGCAGCACTTTGGTTTTCGGCGCGGCGGGTCGGGCGCCCGCCGGGATTCGCCAGATTCCCGAAATCCATTTCTCCGCCAGCCGTTGATCCAGCTCTTTTATATTTGCGTTCGCGGCACTCATGGTTTTACCTCGCTAGATAGGGGGGATCGCCGATGGCTTGTTCTCACCTATCATGAGTTGCGTCGATTTACTCTATTCTGCTATGTAAAGCGTCGGGCGTGGTTTCGCTCCATGTTTAACCCATGTGTTAGCTGACGCAGTTTGCCTTGTCAAATTTGGCTAAGGGATTGGGAGACTTTCGATGAAACTGTTAGCAATCGCGCTTGTAACTCTTCTGCTCGGGCCGGGTTCCGTCAAAGCGGCGGATAAAGTCCGGTTGTCGATCTCTGCCGTCGACGTTTCGTTCCTCACCGCCGGAGTAGCCTCGAAAAGGGGGTTTTTTAAAAACGAGAATCTCGAGGTAGAAATCATCAGAATGAACGCCAACGTTTCGATCACCGCGCTGAGCACCGGCGATATCGACTATACGATGGTTTTTGGTTCGGTGGTGCGCGGCGCGTTGCGCGGCATGCCGATGCGGGTTGTGGCAAGCTATATGGATAGCTCCACCCATCTGTTAATCGCCCGGCCGGAATACAAATCCTTAAAAGAACTGAAGGGGAAAACGCTTGCGGTCAGTACTTATGGAGCGACTTCCGACGTGGCGGCGCGCATGATGTTCAGGCAAGGCGGCGTCGATCCGGACCGGGAATTGAAGATTATACAGTTGGGCGGCGAGCGCGCCCGCTACGCCGCGCTCAAAGAGGGGATTGTCGAAGTTGCGGTGCTGTCGCCGCCGACGGATTCCGACGCGACTCGTTCCGGCTTGAACGTGCTATCGCGGTTCTTTGAACATTATAGGATGCCGTTCACCGGTGTAGGCACTAACACCAGGAAGCTCAAGGAAAAGCCGGATGAGGTGAAACGAATGGTCAAAGCCCTGATTCGCGCCAACCGATACGTCCGCGAGAACCGCGAAGGTACAATTCAAGCCATGATGGATTGGATAAAAGTCGATCGCGAAAGCGCCGTGGCGACCTATGATTCGACATGGAAAATCTTCAGCCAAGACGGCAGTATGCCCGAAAGCGGTCTCCAACTGGTTATAGGGCAGGCAAAACAAGCGATGAAGATCGATAGAGCGGTCGCCATCGAGGAGGTCGCTGATTTCGGCCCGCTGCGGGCAGCGCACAAGGAACTGGGCATCAAATCGCGGTAAGCTATAAGAGTGCCGCGCGCCTTGCCTGAAGAAGCTCTGTCACGCAGTCCGGCTCCGCTGGTACTTTTCTCTTGCCGAGGACATACAAGACACGGGTTTGCTTGAATCGATGATCGAAAGGAGCAGTTCATATGAAGAACGGTCTTAAGGCTTTCGATAGCGACATGCACGTCTACGACCCGGCGTTTCTTTATGAGAAATACATGAACCCGACATGGGGCGATCGCATTCCCAAGGGGCAACGCAACGGCAAGCACGGCCGGGTGGAGTTCTCGCTCGGCGGCGGCGCGAAGTTGCGGGCAATCACCGACGTTATCGATCATGGCCAAAAACAGGTCGCCGATCGCTACGACTTCGCGGTGGCGCGGGACTATGACGCGGTGTCCCAGGTTCAAGCGATGGATATGGAAGGGTTGGACGTGGGAGTGCTGTTTCGCACTTCGCCGTTACACTGCGATGAGACGCTGGAAGCGGACTACGCCAACGATCTCTGCAGGGCTTGGAATAGCTGGATCGCCGATTTCTGTAAGGAAAATCCGCAGCGCCTGAAGGCGTCGGCACTGATCACCCTGCATGACACGGATCTGGCTATTGAGGAAGTGCGCCGCGCGGTCGCTCAGCTTGGTGTCACGGCACTATCGCTTTGTCCGGAGCCGATCAACGGCAAACGGATTCACGACCGCTGCTTCGACCCGCTCTGGGCGGAGGTTGAAAAGCTTGGGGTCGCGCTGTGTTTCCATCCGCCGGCACGGCCCAAGCAGGAGCAAGTGGCCAACAAATTCTTCGGTCATCCCAATGCCAATATCGTCGCCCTGGCGCTGCGCAATCCGGTGGAGTTGATTCAGGCGGTTGCCAGCTTTTGCGCCGGCGGCGTATTGGAAAAGTTTCCCGGGCTGCGCGTCGCGTTTCTCGAAGGTAACTGCGCCTGGCTGCCGTGGTTGCTCTATCGTCTCGACGAACGGGCCAAGCTCCATGGTCCCCTGGCAGATGTGCCGTTGTCGCGCAAGCCCAGCGAATATTTCCTGCGGCAGTGTTTCATTTCTACGGATCCGGATGAGTATCTGGTGACCGACGTCGTCAAGCGCATCGGCGACGACAATCTGATAGTTTCCACCGACTATCCCCACATCGACGCGCACTTTCCGCATGCGCTGGATGAATTCTTCGAGATCGACGAACTGAGCGACGTCAGCAGAAAGAAGATTCTCTGGGATAACTGCGCCAGGCTGTATCGGATTTAAGACTGAGTTCAAGGTTCAAGGGTTCAACGGTTCGAAGCGGTTTAGGTATTTACGTTGAACGTTGAAGTTTGATCTATTAGCTCCAGTCCGGAGGTATCATGTTACTCGATGAAGAAGAGCTCGAGCGCATGCAGAAAAGGTTCCCCTATCCGCGTTTTTCTCGGGCGGAATACGAGCGGCGCTACAATAATATTCGCAAGTTGATGCGCGAGCAGAAGCTCGACTGCCTGCTGATCGTCGGCGGCTCGGCGGCCTATGGCAGGCTGTGGTTCAATTTCCGTTATGTGACCAACATGATGGGCAAGGCGGAGATGGCCAATTACTGCTTTTTCCCCAAAGAAGGCGAGCCTGCGGTGATCGTGCGTCCGGGCCATTCGTTGGCCGGCGGCATGCTGGCGCGCAGCGCCGTACGCAATGTCATCGTCGGTACGCCCAACGTGCTGACCGCGATCGTCAATGAGATCAAAGAGCGCGGTTACGACAAGGGCCGGGTGGGTATCGTCGAGTACGATCCCTATACATCGATTCCAAAGAATCACTGGGATCTTTTTGTCGCCCAATTGCCGCAGGCCGAGTTTGTTTTTACGACCAAAGAGTTTATCGCCATGCGACTTTTGAAGAGCCCGGAAGAGATTCAGGCCCTGGAAAAATCGGCTGAGTTCGGAGACGCCGGGATTCGCGCCATGCAAGAGCGGGTTACGCCCGGGATGACCGAAGGTGAAGTCTTCGGCATCGTTCATGAAGCCGTCATGAAGGCCGGCGGCGAGATGGGCATGATTCAACTCGGTTCCTGTTCCATGCTCGATCCGGATATCAACGACCAGCGCCCCCGCCCGGTGGAGCGCGTGATCGGCGATAGAGACATCATCAACAATGAGCTGGGAATTTTCTACAACGGCTACGAAGCGCAGTGCGGCAAACCGGTGGTGACTGGAGAACCGACGGCGGAGTACAAGGAAATGTTCGAGCTCGCTTTGGAAGGGTACCAGCGGATGGTGCCGACACTTTCCGCCGGCAAAAGCAGCGCCGATTCGGTCGAGGCGGCCAAGTTTATTCTCGACACCGATTATGAATTTTACGGCGGCTTTCTCCAGGGCATGCTGGGCGCAAATCCCAGGCACGAACCGCAGATCGGCTTCGACCGCGCCCAGAGCGCCGAAGATCGTTTTCTCTACGGAGACGACGGCAGGCTGGTCTATCAAGTGGGCCATGTCTTCACCCTGCAGATGCACATTGTCGACAAGAAGCACTCCAAAGGTCTGTTTCTCGGCGACTTCTTCGCCATCGAGGAGAACGGCCCGCGCTGCTTGAATCGGTTCCCGCCGGAATTGGTGCGGACGAGGAGTTAAACCTCGCGATCGTGAATCGTGATCGTGCTCGCCGGCGGCTAAACCGTTAGGGAGCATTAGCCATAGGAAAGGGATTTGCATTATTTTGCGGAGCACCTTACCATTTCGCCTCGTGTGAATCGTTGCGCGCCGGCAACGATGTCGATGAATTTAGAAATGTTTGAAAGGTTATTAAATAGGATGAAAGATCTCGAACCGGGTTTGTTACAGGGTTTTTTTCTGTGCCTCCGCGACTCGGAAGCCATTCGTCTACAGTCGAGTGAATGGAAAAGAAACCTTTTGATATTCAGCAGCGGCGTATGCCTGGAAATCGCCGCCCTTCCGTATCTGGCCGCCTGGATGGGTTATGACTCAACCTGGCACGCGTGGCTTCTTACCGGGCTATTTTTGCCTTTGGGGTTGTTCGGGGCGTACGCGAGCAAGTTTGGTGGGGATCGTTTAGTCGAGTGGCTGTTGATCGTCCCGAAGCTGGATCTAAAAATCTAGACCGGTTCACATCCTTCGCTGGATCTGTTCCAGCGAAGGGACTTCATTTCATCTTGTCATCGGTAATGCCCTCTGGGGCACGCCATCATGCTATTATTGATCTTCACGTCGATTTGACTTACTTCACCTCTGCCCGCACGGTGATCTGCGACGCGGCGATGGCGCCGTCTTCCGCTCGGGTGCCGCTGGCGGAAATGGTCGTCCCGGGTCTAAGCATCTTGCGGTCGCTGACAACCCGCTTTATAACCGGCGTATTTTCCGGCACCAGGAGCTTAATCACGCCGCCCTTGTACTTGAGAGTCAGCAGCCGCCCTTTAACATTTTCCACGGCGACGTCGTCAACGCTCTCGACGTTGGCGTTGGTCATCGTCGCGCCGCTCTGCGGCGCCGTGCCCAGCGGCCGGTGGCCTTCGCCTACGCCTCGCTGATCCTCGGAGAAGATGTGCAACCGGCTCGCCCGGAAGGTGCCATCGGCCTGCTTTTGCGCCGTCGCTCCCACGTACATGCCGGAGGTGATATCGGAAAACTTCACCGGCACTTCGTTGCGAATGATCGTCTTGTCGGCAAGCTTGACCACGACCGGCCCGCTGTTCGACTCGACCGTTATCGTCGAACCGGTCATCCAGGAAATTTTGCCATTCGCGGTTAGAGACTCGGCCGCGAATCCGGCTCGTGTATCGACCTGAGCACTGCTTGCAATCAGCGCCAGTGCGATTATCAGTCCCGACCATGACTTGAGAACGATGTCCCGGCAAATTAGCTTCATTTGGTAATCCTTCCTTCTGCATTCGTCCGCTGGCGTCACTGTTAGTTTTATCCTTTTGCAGATAGCTTGACTAGCGCGCCCAGCGCTCTGCGGGTTCAACAGTTCAAGGCCTGGCGCCGGATTCGAACATTCTGAAGAGTTGAACGGGAGCGAACCGGCAGAAACGTTTGGAACGACTGGAACTATTTGAACCTCTGGAACGTCTTGAAAGTTGCTATTTCCTCTCTTCATCAAAGCGTACGCTTGTCTGCCGGATCGTTGGAAGTTTGGTTGCGAAAACCGCTACCGCCAGCAGGCAGATGGTGCCGCCGGCCATCAGAGTCGCCGGCGTGCCGATAGCGGCGGCGATGGCGCCGAACAGCAGGCTGCCCAAGGATTCGATGCCGCGACGCGCCATGACGAACAGGCTCAGTACCCGTCCGCGCTTCTGATCGTCGACAATGGTCTGGACGATGGTATTGCTCGACGCCATCTGCATCATCAACGAAAAGCCCAGCACCAGGGCGATGAGCAAAGCGATCGCCAGAGAATTCGACAAGGACAAAGCGAAGAATCCGACGCCGTACAGGATACCCGCGATAACAATCATCTCCGCGAGACCTTTGAGGCTGCGGCGCGACGCGAGAAATATCGCGCCCGCAAGCGCGCCCACGCCGGTGGCCGACATGAGATAACCATAGACGAGCGGACCGCCCTGCAGGATGTCTTCGGCAAATACCGGCATGAGCAGGGTATAGGATGCGGCGACAAAGCTGACCACCGCGACGAGTATTAAAATGGATCGAATCGGCACTGAACGGATCGTGTAAACGGCGCCTTCCATGATCGCTGCCTTGATATTGAGCGTGCTGGAGGAGAATTTCTTTTGCGGAATGTTCATCAGAAAGAGCGCGCCCAGGACCGCCATGTAACTCACGCTGTTGAGCGCGAAACACGCTCCCTCTCCAACCGCGGCGATCAGCACCCCGGCCACTGCGGGACCGATCAGCAGCGCGCCGTTAAAAATGAAAGAGTTTAAAGCGATGGCGTTGGGCAGGTCTTCTCTTTTCTCGATGATGTCGACGATGAAGGCCTGGCGCGCGGTGATGTCAAAGGCGCTGATGATGCCGAGCAGCCCGCCCAGCACCACCACGTGCCAGACCGCCACCTGATCGGTGATAACGAGAACCGCCAACACCGCCGCCTGCAAAGCCGAGAGTGTCTGGGTGATGACCATGATGCGGAGGCGTTTGAGGCGATCCGCCAACACGCCGGCAAACGGCACCAAGAGAAAGAGCGGTATGTCGCTGACAAACCCGACCACCCCCAACATCAACTCGGATTTGGTCAGGCGATAGACCAGCCAGCGCATGGCGATCAATTGCATCCAGGTGCCGATCAAAGACACGGCCTGGCCAAAGAAGAACAAGCGAAAATTTCTCGAGCCCAAGGCGCGCACGAGGAACTTGAGACCTTTGGTTTCGATCGGCATGAAGAACTTAATTTCTGTTATTTCGAAGCTTGCGGCACTGCCTGAAAAAATGCCGACATCGTCCCTGCGGATGCAGCGGGAATCGCGAGCCGATCACGGCGCCAGAAGGGCGACGGTCCAACCCTCGGCTTGGCGCGTATAGACCTCGCGCTCGTGCAAGCGGTCCGGTTGTTCTTTCCAGAATTCGATCTGCTCGGGCACCAGCCGATAGCCCGACCAGTGCGGCGGGCGGGGAACCGCCTGATTGTGATACTTGGCGGTTAAGGACTCCACCGCTGCGATGAGCTCATCGCGCGACGACACTTCGCTGCTCTGGTTCGACGCCCAGGCGGCGATCTGGCTGCTGCGCGGGCGAGTCGCGAAATATACGTCGGCCTCGCGATCGCTCACCAATTCGATGCCGCCCTCGATGCGGACTTGCCGCGCCAACTGCGACCACCAGAAACAAGCCGAAGCACGCGGGTTGTCGCTTAGCTGGCGCCCCTTGCGGCTCTGCAGGTTGGTGTAGAAGACAAAACCGCGCTCATCGATGTCCTTTAACAAAAGCATGCGTACGCTCGGTTGCAGCTCCTTACCTGTGGTGGCGAAAGCCGCCGCATTATGCGGCCGGATACCGAGTTGCTCGGCTTCGTTCAGAAGTTGTTTAAAGCGCGCGATCGGATCGCTGTCCATTTTTTTCCTTACTAAACCTTTAAATGTTCCGGCATGGGTGAGAGGGCAGAAGGGGATTCTCCTTCATCATGGCGCCGGATTGTATTCAACGTCTGAAGATCCTCAGTATTTCATCCACACGACGAGACGGCAAGACATTTTGACCGATAGCCAGAAGAAATCGTTCCAATCATTCAAGCGCTTCGCTCTGTTCAAAACGTTCAAGCCGTTCAAGCTGCGCTGGGTTCAATCCTTCAACAGTTGAACGGTTCGGTTTTGGCTTGGCTCAACTTGACTTTTGCGCTCAAGCGCGCGGAAGTATTCGCTATGGCAAACATTATCGGCGCGGAATTACCGCACGACTTACTCGCGGCGCTGTCGGCCGGCGATTTAGCGTCTAAGCACAATCGCGTCGTGCAGATCGTCACGGTGGGACGGGAAGGATGGCCGAGCACGGCAATGCTCAGCTATACCGATGTCGTAGCCAGGGACGAAAAGACGTTGCATCTGGCCACCTGGGCGGACGGCGAGTGCGCCACCGACCTGCGGCAAACCGGCAGGCTGGCCGTGCTCGTGATCGATTACGACATGGCGTACTACATCAGAGGAAGCGCTGAGGAAGTAACCGGCGTGGGCGACGACCTGATGGACGTGAACCAGCAGGGCGCGCAGTCGTCTCTCGCCTTTTTCAGGATAAGAGTCGAACAGGTCCTCGAAGACCGCGTGCCTACCGCCAAGGTCTTGAGCGGCGTGACCTTCGAGGCCGCCGATATCGAAGAGCAAACCCACAGCGAAGTGCTGCGCAGGCTGCTCAACCTTTGAGTTCAAAGATTGGCGTTAAGTTGTTTGAATGACTCTCTATTCGATAAGCATACAGTTCTAGTCCTGAACACCTGGGACGGTTGGAACGACTGGAACACGCTTTCTTATCCTGTCTGTCGTTGAACTCTTGAACCATTGAACCATTGAACAATTGAACGGGCTGTAGAATATGCTGTGTCACGCCGGGAAAATGCCCACAGTGCGGATCGAGAACGTACCTGGGCCGGACGACAGCACCGCGCTTTCCGTGGGGAATTGTGCCGCATCGAGCTGGAAACGAACCGGAAGCGAAGCCGGAAATGAAAAGAAAAGTGTTTATGCAATATTTATATCTAACTAATTGATATTTATTGATTATTAAAATTACTGTCTAGGATTTAAAACGGAAATGAACTGGGCTAAAATAGGCTCATGACGATCCCCTATGAGATGCCCCGGCAGTGGATACTATTCGATCGGTTCAAGTCGAACTGCTGGGAGCGAAGGCGGCGATGCTGGCGCTGACGCAGATCCCCTATCAGCGCAGTTGGGCGGAGCAACTCCAGCAAATCCAACTCAAGCGGGAGGTGGCTGGGACATCGCGGATAGAAGGTGCGGAGTTCACGGAAAGAGAACTGGATGCGGCAATGCGGGAGACGCCGCAACAACTTGAGACTCGATCGCAGCGTCAAGCGGCGTGCGCGTTGGCGACCTATCGTTGGATTGCTAAACTTGAGATGAACCGGCCGGTCGACGAGGCGTTGGTTTGTGAGATCCATCGCCGCATCGTCTCCGGTTGCGACGACGACCATTGTCCGCCCGGGCGGCCTAGAGGGCGAGACGATAACGTGACCTTTGGTACGCCGCGTCATCGAGGCGTCGAAGGCGGAAAAGACTGTGAAACCGCATTGCGGCAGTTGTGCCAGGCGGTGCGGACGATTTTTCGTGATCACGATCCACTGATTCAGGCATTGGCACTGCACTATCACTTTGCCGCGATGCATCCTTTTCTGGACGGCAACGGGCGGACGGCGCGCGCATTGGAAGCGCTGATGCTCCAGCGCGTCGGCTTGCGCGACACGCTGTTCATCGCCATGTCGAACTACTATTACGAAGAGAAGTCCGGTTATCTGAACGCGCTCGCCGAAACGCGCGCGCTAAGTCACGATCTGACGCCGTTTCTCAAATTCGCTCTCAAGGGAATCGAGAAACAATGCAACAGGCTGTTTTCGGAGATCCGTCTCCAAGTTGCCAAAGCGCTTTACCGCAACACGGTGACGGATCTATTCGGCCGGCTGCGCTCACCGCGCAAGCGGGTCATGTCGGATCGGCATGTGCAGTTGCTGCAATTGCTCTTGGATCAGGGAAGTCAGGATGTCTCTGAACTCATCAGACAAACGGCTGGACTCTATCACCTAAAAAACCCTCGAAAGGCGTTGATACGCGATCTATTTTATCTTGCCGAGTTGCAGGCTATCGAGATCAAACAAGCAGCCGATAAATCTGACTTTATCATTTCCATCAACTTGGATTGGCCGACACAGATTACCGAAAGCGAGTTTTTCAAGCGTGTGAAAGAAATGCCGAAAGCAAAAGTACACGGATTCCTCTCATCTTAGAGTAGCGCAATGGCGACTCCCGACTCACAATTCCAATTTCTTCGTGACGATTGGCCGGAGCTGTTCGACCCGGCGGTTGTAATAATGGAAGGCATTACACTACTTGTCCGTCCTCTCGCTACTGATTTTATTCAGCTTTGAGCCTTCGTCCTTCGCCACGATCAATAATTGGGTGACTACCCTGGAGAGTACGTCGTTTGCTCTTTTTATCCTTTATCCTTTTGCTCGTATCCTTTATATTATCGCTCGCTGATACGGTTTGCAGCCTGAGCCCTCTTTTTCGGAACTCTGAGCGCAAATTCTTGGCTAAGA
>WHTF01000036.1 GCA_009379725.1 Deltaproteobacteria bacterium | reverse complement strand
TTCCTCTGAGGCTTGCGCTGCGAGCGACATTGGCGCTTGGCAGATCTGCAGGAGTTAACGCTAACTGCCTCGGCGAAGGAGGGCTCTGATCTCGTTATGGTTGCCGAGAAAGGAAACAAAAAGTTCCGCGCCTCGGTCTTGAAAGATAAATCGCAGATCGCGGTTGCCGCGGCATTCGAAGAGCTTGCCACCTAATTTGCGGATCCCCAGGCCGCTGTGCACATGGGGCCGGCCAAAGCCGTCCACTAAATCACAAAGAGCAAGCAGGCACTCTACCCTTTCGTTCTTTGGCAATTCGCGCAGGCGGCGGATAACGGTGGGGTCGATGGCAAGAAGCTTACTCAAGCATCTTCCTAAGCTCTCCAGTGGTTACTGAAATAAGCTTTTTGCCCCGTCTCAAGCGTCGATAGCGCTGGTCGGTGGCTTTCTCCAGGGCGGCGACCTGCTCGGGCGGAGCGCCATACTCCCGCTGAGCGTAATCGGTGGACTCGACCTCGACCTTCCTGAGCGCGACGATATCGGAACCGCAAACGATGCCGATATCTTCGCCCCGCGCCGCAGCGGCGAGCCAGCGTCCGAGATTTTTCTTCGCATCGGTAATAGTTAGGGTCTTCATATAGTCTTTATAACGTCGATATACAGTTTTGTCAAAAACGCGCCGACAGACCGATACTGACGAGGTTCCATGGGAACCAAGAATTCAAAGGTTCCATGCGCTTTGCGCTGTTCCAATCGTTCCAAACGTACAGAGTCCCCGCGCGTTCAACGGTTCAACGAACGGCTTGCCAAGCCGATTGGAACCAATGGAACATTTGGAACCCTGGAACGGTATTGTTCCCTCTGACCTTGAACCGTTGAACGGTTGAATAGCGGCGCGAAGAGCCGCGGTTGAACGAAATATCCGATTGACAACGTCTATCATTCGCTATAGCGGTTGATCAGATTAAGGAGTGCAAATTTATGTTCAAGCTCGAACAAAAACTCAGCCCTGATGCATTCATCAATACCTTTTTCGAGGTCAACAAAAACGATCATCAGCGCCCGCCGCACCCATGGGATGCTTTATTCCGCGCCGGTAAATGTACCCGGGAACAGCTCCAGGGTTGGGCGAAGGAGCGCTACTATTTCACCAAACAGGTGCCGATCAAGGAGTACTCGATCTTATATAACTGCCCGCATACCGATGTGCGGCGGATGTGGCTGCCAAAAGCGATCGAAGAAGAGGGAGAAGATCTGATCGGCAAACCGGGTAAGCCTCATCCCGAGTACTGGTTGGATGTCTGCGAAGGTTTGGGCATGAACCGCGACTTTGTGAAAAACTCCGAGCCGCTCTTCGGCGTCAAGTTCGCTGTCGACAGCTTCGCCAATGCCGCGTTCGGAACTTCCTGGCTGCTCGGCGTCGCCGTCTCGGAAGGCGACGACACGGCGCGCGCCATGACGCGGGACCTTGACGTGTTCCGCACGCAATATAAATGGGTTCCGGAGGACGCCCTCGAGTTTTATCGGCTTCATGCGGGAGTCGACGTCGAACATGGCGCCATTAGAAAAGACATTCTGCGCAAATACGCTACCACTAAAGAGCTGCAGGAAGAATGCATTAACGCCCAAATCATGAAGAACAACATGAGACGCGTGATGGCGGACTGCATTTACATGACCTATGTGGTGCAGGGCATGAACTGGGAGAGCGCCAGCGCCGCAGCGTAACTGATCGCCGGAAAGGATCCATGTTTATGAAACGCCGCTACCTCCTGATCCTTTTGCTCGCCGTATTCTGGGCTGCTTTTTCCACGCCGGCTCCGGCAGCCCCGGTGCGCATAGCTTACAGTTCCATCAGCGGCGCCATGCTGCCGCTGTGGGTCGCCAAGGAAAGAGGGTTCTTCGATAAGCACGGCGTCGACGTGGAAGTGATGTACGTTCGCGGCGTCTCGGTTGAGGCCCTGTTGGCGGGGGAAGTGCAATTCGTCCGCGCCTCGCCGCCTTCCGTGGTCAGGTCGACGCTCAAAGGGGCCGATCTGGTAGTCATCGCTAATACAATCAATGTGCCGGTCTTTTCTCTGATGACTAGCGCCGAAATCAAGACACCGGAGGATCTCAAAGGAAAAAAAATCGGGGTGACCAACCTGGGCGACTCCCCCGATCTGGTTCTCAGCCTGATTCTGGAAAAGTGGGGATTGCAGAGGAGCAAGGATGTGTCGGTGCTGGCAATACGCGGCGGGATGCCGGACTTGATGTTATCGGTGACCAAAGGCTTTGTCGATGCCGGCATGATATCGGCGCCGAGCAATTTGCGCGGCTTGAAACTCGGCCTGCGGGAACTGATCGACGCATCAACTCTGGGAATTTCTTATCTCAACTCGCCTTTGAGCACCCGCCGTTCGACGATCAAAACTCAGCGCGACATGGTTCTGCGCGTGCTGCGCGGCTACCACGAAGGAGTACAGGCCACGCGCAAGGACCGCGACTCGACCCTGAAAATCCTGTCCAAATACGTGCGGGTCGATAATCCGGAAATTCTTTCGGAGGTTTATCAGATTTACGGTTTAAAACACCTGCAAGCAGATCTCTCAGTACAACCCGAGGCCGTCAAAGGGCTGCTGAAAGGCCTGGGAGCGGAAGCTGCCAAAGCCAATCCCGCCAGTTTCGTCGACACTTCGTTGCTTGAGGAACTGGAGACGAGATAAAGCCGAAGATCGTTCCAAGAGCTTCGCGCTGTTCCAAATGTTCCAAAGTTTCTAGAGCTCACCCCGGGATTCGACCTTGAAAACTTCCGGCTCTATCTGGCTTCGCCTGCTACTTGGGACATCTTCAGCTCGATGCCCATAGGCAGTGGATTATCGCCGACGCTCAACGCCGTGCCCAAACTCTCCAGTTCCCAGGATGAGACCTTTTCTTTTGTAACGGCTTCTTCTGCTTTTGCGGCGGTTTCCAACTTGTCGGCTTGAGGTAGTTTGATCAGGTATTTGACGTTGTTACCGTCGCTCAGAGTCACCGAGAGAACCATCTGTTTGCCTTCTTCGGTTGCCAAGGTTTGCAGTGCGGCGACTCGACTCGAAAGGTTGGTCTTATTCACGGTATCCGTGTACAGCCAGATGAAGGCGCCGATAAAGGCAGCCATAACCAGCCAGGCATACTGGCCGACCCTTTTCTGCCTGGTTACAGATCGGCTTCTCTGAAGATTGAAGAATTTGCGGTAAGTCTCCTTTTCCGCCGTCGCTTTTTTTGCAGGATCTTGTTCTTGTGAACTGGGGGGTTGATCGTATAAAAGCCCGATGCTGTTCAATATCATGCCTAAGATCACCAACCCTATGGGGATGGCGATGATCAATAGAGGATTCATAGACTCTCTCCTTATGGCTCTTGATAGCCTTTGAGATATTGGAAGAGGGAGGGGGAACCGGGAATGCGTTCGATGTCAACCGGAGCCTAACTCGATGCCACCGTTGAGTGTGTGGCCCGTTCTTACCTCTTGCGCGCCATTACAGCTCTCGAAAATGCAATAACCCTGTGTGTGTCATTCTTCTAAAATAAACCTAGTCATGCCCGGGAGCGATTGCTGTCTAATAGTGGACAGTTTTGAAAAGAATTATCGCGAGAAAAGACTACCGGAGCCCGTTCAAGAGTTCAATCGTTCAACGACAGAGGGGGATACTTCCACCGTGTAAGAAGATGAAAACGAGATTTAAATTCGCAGCCCTAACTAAAATGGCCATATCAGCCAGTCGGAAGCGCAGCACTTTCCGGTTGACGAGAGTAATACCAAGCGCCGAATCGAAGACGCGAGCCTTGTGTCTCCCCTCCCAATGCATCGGATTCAGCACGTAGTCTTCGATCTTTGTACCGAGATCCGCACGTTCTCCGTTGGGCAAATTCATGAAAAATCGGTTTGCCAGAATTACGAGCGAACTGTCGAGAACGGCAACAGTCTTTTCCGTGTTGCATAGTAATGGTCTTTGCGAATTCTATGTAAAAGCCTGCTAATGCGACAAGAGCCTGTGCGTGAAATTAGTGGGGTGGCGTTTCCCAACGGCTATTGGGTATAATCAGCGAGCATGGAGGTTTCAATGGAAGTTTATCCTGGCATTACAATGGACCCGGGAGTTCGTTTTGGCAAACCCTGCATCAAGGGTACAAGAATTGACGTTGCAACCGTGCTCGGTCGATTTGCCGCCGGGGACAAGATCGAAGACATTCAAGAAGACTATCAACTCACCCGGGATCAAGTCATGGCCGCTCTCGCCTATGCCACACACGTCGCCGAGCACCTTCCTCCGGCCGTCAAATCCGCATGATCATCTTGCTGGATGAAAACTTCCCGCTGCGATTTTATACCCGGCTTCAAAAAGAAGGTCTCGCGGCACAGCACATCCTGCTAACCGATCGAGGCATTCATGACAGGCAGATCATCGCTCGCCTCAAACAGGAAGAGGTCCTTTTCCTTACACAAGATGAGGATTTCATCGAGGCCGCGCCCGACTGTAAAGCAAGCATCAATTGGTCTCGCGTCTCTCAATCGATGGCAATAAATAGGCGCGTTGAAATCTGGCTCAGTGCCGTGAAGCAATTCTCTGCCAAAAAGTGGAATGAAAAATTCTTTGAGTTATACGATGACGGCCAACTTCGCCCGGTTGAAATTGTAAAAAGGTAGATTTTCACTTTGGAAGCACTAGCAGCATAGCGTCGAGTAGCCGCTTCTCTGAAAGCGGTAATAGAAAACCGTGAGCGTGAGTCGTGATTGTGACGGAAGGCCAAGGATAAGGAGTGTTTCAGTGCTAACGTGCAAGACATCACATCGCACTGAAGCCCTGAACCTTAGACCCGCACCCAAGCCCTAAATAATCCCAGCGTCTTTGAGTTGCTTCAGCCGTTCTTTGGAAAGCCCAAGCTCCGTGCCGTAGATTTCTTCGTTGTGCGCGCCCATCTTGGCGCCGAGGAAATCCACCGAGCCGGGTGTCGCGGAAAATTTCGGCACGACATTCTGCACGATCGCTTCGCCGAGATCCGGGTCGGGAACGCGCACCATGGCTTCGCGGGCGCGATACTGCACGTCGCGGAAAACGTCTTCCATGTCGAACACCGCCGAGTAGGCGACTTCGAATTGATCGAAGCGTTCGATCACCTCGTCGCGGCTGTGTTGTTCGATCCAGGCGCCGACGATGCCGTTGATCTCCTTGGAATTGATCACGCGGGCCGGGTTGTCGATGAATTTCGGATCGGTGGTGAGCTCTTCGCGGTCGATGGCTTTGGCCAAACGGACCCAGACGTTCTGCGTGCTCGCCGCCAGGGTTAAGTATTTGCCTTCCTTGGTTTTGAACATCGAGCTGGGCGCGACGTATGCGACGCGGTTTCCCGTGCGCTGATGCACGATCTTCATTTGATCGTACTGAATCGGATCGAAATCCAGGAAACGAAATACCGCTTCGTACAACGCCAGGTCGATCACCTGGCCCTCGCCGCCGCGCAGGTCCCGGTGGTACAGCGCCATCATGACCGACAAGGCGCCGAATATGCCGGCGATCAGATCGCCCAGCGGATAACCCGGCGACATCGGCGGTCCGTCCGGCTCGCCGATCAAGTTGGTAAGCCCGCTCATGGCTTCGGCAACGCGCCCGAACCCGGCCCTGTTCTTGTAAGGTCCGGTTTGGCCGAAGCCGGAGATGCGCAGCAGAATGATTTTTGGGTCGATTGCTCTAATCGTATCGTAGCCGATGCCCCACTTCTCAAACGTGCCGGGGCGGTAGTTCTCGACGACGACGTCCTGCCCGCGCACGAGCTTTTTGAATATCTCGGCGCCTTCCACTTTGCCCAAATCCAAAGTAATGCAGCGCTTGTTTCGCGAAACGGATTTCCACCATAGAGGAATACCGTTCATGATCGGTTCTAGATTTCTTTGCCCGTCGCCGTATTTTGGATGCTCGATTTTAATGACTTCGGCGCCGAAATCCGCGAGCAAAACCGTGGCGAAGGGCGCCGCTACCATATTACCGGCGTCGATGACGCGCACGCCTTTGAGCGGCTTGTTCTCGCTTTTCCGAGTCAACGGAAAGTCATAGTGTTCCTTTGTGTAATCCGCCATGTTAATTGTCTTTCCTCACTCTCACATAGGATGTTTTAGATTTTCTAAGGTAAAGCAGCAAGGGGCCGGCCGTCATACGCTATTTCTCGTGATGGGGGCGCGATCGCGTCTGGTAAGCGTATAACAGGCGGAAACAGACCGATCAAGCGCGTCGAGAATCGCGGGCTGTCCCGTTATCAAAAGAATTAAGCGCGGCAATAACTACGCTGGGCGACGTATCGTTTGTAGATTGGCCGGCTCACATCAGCTTACTGATTACTGACAACCACACAATGCTCGGGCAGAGCCAGCGCAAAAATCCTTTGACCCTTGTCGTAAAGGTTGGCGGGCGGACCGACCACACGGAGCGTAAATGGATAAGGCGCGAGATCGATGGTGTAATCCGCGCTCTCGCCGAAGTATATTCGCCGCTGGATGACACCGGCGAAAAGATTGTAATTGCGGCTCGAAAGAGCTTGGGCTTCGGATTTGTCGGCGGTCAGTAAGATGTTATGAGGCCGCAAACAAACCGATGCCTCGCCGGGCGATAGGGACACATCCGGATTGCGCGCCACGCGAATTTCCAGTCCTTCACCCAGTTGCAGCCGGCTGTCCCCATCCATCCGGCCGTCAAGAATATTGGCCTTGCCGACAAATTCCGCAACGAAACGCGTTCTAGGATGATCGAAGATTTCCGCCGGCCGGCCGGCTTGGACCATGCGGCCGCCATTGAGCACGGCGACGCGATCCGATGTCGCCATCGCCTCGGCCTGATCGTGGGTCACGTAAACCGTCGTGATGCCGAATTCCTCGTGCAGGCGACGGATTTCGAAGCGCATCTCCTCGCGCAGATTCGCATCCAGGTTGCTCAACGGCTCGTCCATCAGCAGAATTTGCGGCTCCACCACCAATGCCCGCGCCAACGCCACCCGCTGTTGCTGGCCGCCGGAGAGTTCCGAGGGATACCGATCTTTCAAGCCATCGAGGTGGACCAGGCGCAGCACCTCGACGACTTTCCGGTCGATCTCATGTCGCGACAATTTTTTAAATTTCAGCCCATAAGCGACATTCTGAAACACCGTCATATGGGGCCAGACCGCATAGCTCTGGAAAATCATCGACATGGAGCGCCGCTCGGGCGGTACCAATATGAACGGCGAAGAAACGACTTGTGTGCCGACGCGAATTTCTCCCGAGTCCGGCTGGAGAAAGCCGGCAATCAAGCGCAAGGTCGTCGTCTTGCCGCAACCCGACGGCCCCAGCAGCGCGACAAACTCGCCGTCGGCGATCTCTAAATCGAGAGCGTCTACTGCGGCAGCATCGGTAAATTTTTTCGTCAGCCCCAGTAAAGAAACTGTCGCCATCCGATTACTCCCGTGTCGCAACCAGGTCCCGGTCTAACATCCAGCGGACGCCAAAAACAATGAAAAACGAAACCGCCAGCATCAGAATCCCCAAAACCGCAATGGCGCCGATCTGTCCTTCTTCCTTAAGGTCGAAGATCACCACCGATACTACTTTGGAAGTGGGCGCAAAAAGTAAAATAGAAACACTCAATTCGCGGATGACGCCGATAAAAATAAAGCACCAGGCGGCGATCAACCCCGACTTTGCCAGCGGCGCAGTGATGTCTTTGAGCGAGGTCAGTCGATTGGCGCCGATGATACGGCTGGCGTCTTCAAGCTCGGTATGAATACTCTTGAATGTCGATTCCGCCTGGGAGAAACCGACGGGCATTTCTTTGGTCAAATAGGCGACAAAAAGAATCCATATCGTGCCGTAGAGAACTATGGGCGGCTGCGCATAAACGATAAACAAGCCCACCGCGAGCACGATGCCCGGAATGACCAGTGGAGCCAGGGCGAAAAAGGTTAAATAACGCGCACCCGGGAAAAGATTACGATTAGTAATGTAGGCAATCAAGGTGGCCAGGAGCGTTCCAACCGTCGCCGTAAGAATACCCAATTTGAAAGTGTTGAAAATCGCCGCCCGCGTGTCGCTATACTGAAATAAAGCGAAGTTGAAGTTGTTCAAAGTGAAATTACTCCACTCCAGAGGCATGGCCCAGGCCCTGGAGAACGCCGCTTTCAATAAAATCCAATAGGGCAAGAACACCGACAGCGCGAGCACGCCGAGCACCAGCACAAGGACTGGAAGACGGCCCCAACCCAGCTTGACCAGCCGTCTCTGTCCACCCTTTCCACCCACCGTGCTGAATCCCCGCCGGCCGAGAATTTTTTTCTGCAACGCGATCAGCGACATCGTCGCCAACAGCAACGGTATCGAGAATGCGGCCGCTAGATCCAGGCGTGGCGGATAATGGAACAACGTCCATATCTGCGTAGTAATGGTGTGGATCCCCGCCGGCAAGCCAAGTATCGCCGGCGCGCCGAAAAGGGAAAGGGCCTGCAAGAACGCGATAATAAAACCGCTGACCAGAGCCGGTAGAGCCAAAGGCAATGTAATTGTCCAAGCCGTCCTCAGCTTGCGCGCCCCGAGAATAATCGCGGCATCCTCCAGGTCTGAAGAAATTAGGTCGCAGACGTTGGCTACCAGCGAAAAGGCGTAGGGGAAGCTGTAAAGCGCCATGACGAATATGAGACCGTGCATGGTAAACACATTGAAAAGAGCATTTTCGCTCCCCGTCAACGTTCGATAAAGCTGGTTCAGCATGCCGGCGTTGGGGCCGGCCAGCAGTGTCCAGGCAAATGCGCCTAAAAACGGCGGCGTCACGAATGACGCCATCACCAGCGCCCGGATGGCCTTCTTCCACGGCAGATCGGTGCGGGTAACCAGCCATGCCAGCAGACCGCCGAGTATGATCGAGAGCAGCCCTACCCAGAAAGAGATGATAACCGTATTCCAAATTGCGGCGAGGAAAGCGTCGTGGGTAAAGACCGCGACGTAGTTGCGCAGGCTCAGTCCCGCCTGGTCGCGCAGGCTCGCACTGAAAATCGCGCCGAGCGGAAACACCATGAGCCCGACCAGAAACAGGGCTGCCCCGAGCCATACGAGCAACGAAGGATCGTATGCTCTAAGCCCGAGCCAGCGCCGGTTCCGCGCGTTTGCTAAGGTGTCGGTCCCGACGGCAGGCATCGAGGAAGTTTTCCCGTCCCTTTATGCGCCGAAATATTCGACGAAGCGCTTTTTGATCTCTGCATTGCGCTTCTCTAATTCATCACCGTCTACCGATAGTATCTTGAGATCCTTCAGTTTCGGCTTATCCGCTGGGTAGGTGACGTCAGGATGGCCGGTATAGAGTCCCTCGCGGTCGGCCAACAACTGCTGTGACTCCTTGGTAAAGACAAACTCGGTGAAGAGTTTGGCCGCGTTGGGGTGCGGCGCGTCTTTGGCGGTCGCTATGGGCGAGACCACCAGCGGAACGCCTTCCTTGGGATAGATGATCCGGATGGGATTCCCCTGTTTGAGGGTCTTATAGTAAAAATATTCAGCGCCATTGACGCCGATCGGGCGCTCGCCGGATGCCACCACACCGGCCGGATCGTTGGCCGACTGGACGATGTGAAGACTGTTCTTCGCCAGGTCGCGGAAGTAATCCCAGCCGTAAACGTTCACCAGGGCCAGTACATGAGTCATGATGATGCCGCTATAGCCCGGATGAGCCGTGACCTCTTTTCCTTTCCACTTGGGATCGAGCAGATCCTTCCAGGTTTTCGGCGCATCTTTGTCGGCGATGAGCTTCGGATTGTGGGCGATGACGGAAAGCGTCGCCCGCATGCCATAGTAAAAGCCGTCCTTATCTTTGAAACCGGCCGGGAAAGCTTCGACGCCTCTGGGAGTATTTTTCAGCAGCATGCCTTTTTCTTTGAGCAACACGAAGTGACCGGCGTCCGAGGTATGGATAATGTCGGCGTTTTTGATCTTGGCGCCGGCTTCCTGCATCACCCGCTGTAGCACCCGTTGCGATCCGGTGCGATGGACTTCGACCTCGACCCCCGGATAGCGGGTTTTAAAAGCATGGGCAAGAGCGGTCGATGACGGAAGCGCCAATGACGTGTACCAGACGACCTTTCCCTCCTTTTTTGCTGCCTGAACGAGCTGAGAGTCTTGAGCACGAACCAGGGAAACCCAGACGAAACAAAGGGCAAGCATCACTAAACCGGACTTTACTTTCATGGTTCGCTCCTCCTTACCGTATTTTGCGAGATAACGACTAACCCCTTCTACTCCTAATTCTAAGGTTTCAAAAGATCCGTCAATAAAGAAATTTTCGGCAGCTCCTCAAGGCGCGTCACCGCCGCAACGATCTGATCGGCCTGCGCCGCCGGCAATCGCAGGGACGCATTAGCGCGAAACTTCGCTTCGATCTCCTGCGGCGGTAATGGATCTTCCAACCCGCCGCGAGGGTGCGGCTGATTCTCTTCAAGGACAGCGCCATTATCGAGGCGTATTCTTACGTGGCCGGAAAAATGCCGCGGGTAGTCGATGGTCGGATCGAGCTCATAGCGAACCTTTTTAGCCAGGGCGAGCACGGATGGATCTTGAATCGCTTCGTCGGTAAATTCTTCAAGACCTGCCCGGCCGCGAATAAGCATGATCGCGATACTGTACGGTAAGCTAAATTTCGCGCCGTAAGAACTTTCGGGTCGCTGCTTAGCCGCAAGGGGCTCCCACAGGCGATGCACCGGCCCCTGCGCCGTACGGCAAACCACCTCGACGATTTTCTCCGGCGCGGGCGAATGCTTCTGCCTGAGCTTCAGCGCGCAATCCATATAAGGGTGCGATATCGATCCGCAAGGATAGGACTTGAAGGCCAGCCGGGGCGTTTCCCAATCCCTGCCCAGCTCAAGAAGTTTCTCGAAACGGTATTCATTGGGCCCGCCGAACGAATGAAAAAAACCGTGGGTGCCTTCAAAGACCTTTGCCGGCCCGCGGAAGCCTTGCCGCGCCAGCAAAGTGGCGATAATTCCCCCGTGCGCCGACCAGCCCGGATGCAGTCGTTTGGTCCAGGTGCCATCGTCCAGGTATTCGATGATACCGGAACTCTGGCTGCCGCAGAGTCCGAAGGCGTCATTCCATTGCGCCGGTGCGAGACCATAAAGCTTTCCCGCCGCCGCTGCAGCGCCAAAGGTGGAACAAAGGGCCGTTGGATGAAATCCTCGTGCATGAAACTTTCCCGGCGCAACCAGTCCGATTTTGCACATAACTTCGGTACCGGCGATGGCCGCTGCTAAAACAGACCCGCCGCCGGCGCCGATTTCCTCGCCAACCGCCAGGGCAGTCATCGCGGCGCAGCACCCCGTATGCACGATCGCTCCTTCCAGCGTATCGTCATAATCCAGGCCGTGCGCCAACGTGCCATTGGCAAGCACGGCATTGGCGGCGGCTACCTTGCTGTCCGAACCGATCAACCTGCTATCGAGCGATCCACCCAGGGTTTGTGCCACTCTCGTCACCATGCCGCCGAAATCCATGGTTGACGATGCCAGTGCCACACCCAGCGTGTCGAGAAAAACCAACTTAGCTTTATCGAGCACGCTGGGGGGAATAGCGGCAAGGCTCAAGCCGCCAACGAATCGACCTATGGCTTGCGAGTACGGCTCCACTTTGTGCTCCTCGAATTCGCTGCCGAATTGTTTTTCTTTTGAACGTTATTTTTGCCGCTGGCAAGTGAGCGCATCAGCATGCCCAGGTTTCCCAATTGATCCAAGTGGGCCACGAGTTCGATAACCTTTTCGGCATTCTTAGCCGGCAATACCAGACTCGCACAATCACGAAACTTTTCGCTCAGCTCGGCCCAACTCAGGGGCTTTTCCGGATGACCGCGCGCGATGTCGTACCGTCCCTCGATCGTCCTGCCGTTATTGAGCTTGATGCGAACGCGCGAGCGCACCCGATCGTACCCTAGAGCCTCCAGTTCGTCATCGACAGAGAGCGTCACCCGCTGCATCATCTCGACGACCCTGCGCTGCCGCACTTTTCGATCGACGAATTGGGCGATACCGGCTTTGCGCTCCAGAACGGCAATCGCCATGCAGAATGGAATGCTGAACTTTGCTTCGAGCGCGTTCTTGGGCATGGGATAAATCAGCGCATTGGGAACATTGGAGTTGGTGCCGACGTCAATCGATTGGATGTCCTTGTCATGAAGATCATGTTTTTGGACAAGATCGAGAATCAGATCCTGCGCCGGATGAGACAGAGAGCCGGAGGGATAAGGCTTGATCGAGATTCCCGGTTCTTGCATGAAGTAGGGACGGCCAAGCCGGCCGGCGATTTTGCTGTCGTCGTAGCCACCGGCCATGGCATTGTAGAACCCCCTGCGCGCTTCGAGAATATTGGTAGCGGCGCTGAAACCGCTCTGCGCCAGTAACGCCGCTGTGACACCGTTCTCAGCCGCGCGGCCGGCGTGGAGCGGCTTTGTCATAGTGCCGAAATTCTCGCGCAGTCCGGACGCCATACTGGCGGCGATCCCTAAGGCGTGAACCAAAAGTCTCTTATTGAGCCGCAAGAGTTTTCCTACTGCCATGACGGCGCCAAGCCCCCCTAGGGTCGCCGTCGAATGAAATCCCGACTGATAATGGTGTGGATTGATGGCATCGGCCAGGCGGCATTCGACTTCGACGCCGGCGATGTATGCGAGCAAGAAATCCGTGCCGCTGATCTTTTGTTTCTCGCCGATAGCCAGCACCGCCGCCAGCACAGGTGTCGTCGGATGCGTGAGCAAGCCGTATACCGCTTCCTTCGATGTAGAAAGCTGCGTGTCGTCGTAGTCCATCGCGTGGCCGGCCACACCATTGGCCAAAGCTGCCTTAGGCGCCGGAGCCGAAAAACCGGTTCCGAGCACCGAAGACTCTTCCTTCCCGCCCATCTGTTTGATATGCGCTTGCACGATGCGCGAACATTCATCTGTAGCTCCTGCCAAAGCCACACCCAATCCGTCGAGAATAAAACCTCGCGCCAAGCGCAGCACTTCCGGTGGGATATCTTTGTATTTCACCTCGGCAACGTAATCTGCCACTTCCTGGGTCAGGCCCATCTCAAGCTCCTTCAGTTCAATGCGGTACAGCGGAACGGCAAAGACTGATATCACTCCTGAAAAAGTTTTTCACCTTATTTTTTGACCCGATCGAAAATTACTCCCAAAGGGTTCAAACCGGTTGCGATTCGTGGAGACCCAATGAACCCAGGAAGCAATGCTTGACACATGGCATTGCCTGGGATAATTTAATCGTTAAATATTCTGAACACCTTATTCAGAGTGGTGGAGGGACCGGCCCTTCGAAGCCACAGCAACCGGTTCTCAAATAAGGGAACGCTGGTGCTAATTCCAACCCCGCCAGCGCGGGGGAAAGATAAGGTGAGGTGATTAAAACCTCTTCTTATCTGCGAGAAGGGGTTTTTTTTTGAGCTGATTATGAGTCTTAGCCTGACAACCGAACAGATCGAGCGGTACAGCCGGCAAATCATGGTGCCCGATTTCGGCGGTAAAGGACAGATACGAATGCGTCAAGCCCGCGTGCTGGTCATCGGCGCCGGCGGCCTGGGATCTCCAGCCGCCTATTACCTTGCGGCTGCCGGAGTGGGAACCTTGGGGTTAATCGATGCCGATCAAGTGGAGCTGTCCAACCTCCAGCGCCAAATCCTCCACTCGACTGCCGACCTCGGCAGAGCGAAAGTAGAATCCGGCAAAGAGAAACTCACCCGACTGAATTCCGACGTCGAAATCATCCCCTACCCCGTCAGGCTGGATTACGACAATATCGATGAACTTTTTTCCAAGTACCATTTTATTGTCGATGGCAGCGATAACTTCGATACCAAGTTTCTCGTCAACGACGTCGCTGTACGGACGGGGAAAGCCTTCTCTCACGCTGGCATCGTCAGATGGCAGGGGCAGACGATGACGGTGATTCCCGGGAGAACTGCCTGCTATCGCTGTTTATTCAAGAAGCCGCCGCCGCCGGCAGAAATATTGAATTGCCAACAATCCGGCATCGTCGGCGCCGTGGCGGGAACGATAGGTTCGATTCAAGCGATCGAAGCGATCAAGTACATCGTTGGATTTGAAGAAGAGCTGTTAACCGACCGACTGCTTACTTATGACGCCAGGGCCATGAAATTTCACACAGTCAACGTGAAAAAAGACCCGGACTGCGGGGCGTGTAACGGAACCATCGTGACAGAGTCGGATGATTCGAGGATCGTCTAGAATTTAGGCGCAGAAAGGAAAAGTTATGAGTTTTGTCCAAGGACTCCAATGTAGAGAATGCGGTCAGGACTACCCCAAGAAACCGCTGCACGTGTGCGAGACCTGCTTCGGCCCACTGGAGATTGTCTACGACTACGAAGCAATCGGTAAAGCGATAAGCCGGGAGAAAATTGCCTCGCGTGAGAAAAACCTTTGGCGCTATCGCGAATTGCTGCCCATCGACGGGGAGCCGCGCGCCGGCATGTATTCAGGCTTCACTCCCCTGGTCAAAGCCCATCGCTTAGCGGAAGCCCTTGGGGTTAAGGAACTCTACATCAAAGATGATTCGGTCAATCATCCGACCTTTTCATACAAAGATCGGGTTGTCTCCGTGGCCATTTCCAAAGCCATCGAATTCGGATTCGACACCGTATCGTGCGCATCCACCGGAAATCTGGCTAACTCCGTCGCCGCCCATGCGGCCAAAGCCGGGCTGAATTGCTACGTTTTCATTCCGGAAGGTCTTGAACAAGGTAAAATTATCGGGTCGGCTATCTATGGCCCCAAGACAGTAGCGATCAAGGGAAACTACGACGACGTCAACCGGCTATGCAGCGAAATCGGCGATAAGTATGGCTGGGCATTTGTCAACGTCAACTTGCGCCCCTACTATTCTGAAGGGGCGAAAACCCACGGCTATGAAGTCGCGGAACAGTTGGGTTGGAAACTCCCCAAACACATTATCGTAGCTTCGGCGGGCGGAACCATCCTGCCCAAACTGGCCAAAGCATTCAAAGAACTCATTAAAGTGGGACTTGTAGAGGATACCGGCTGCAAAATCTACTCGGCTCAGGCTGCCGGTTGCTCGCCGATCATCAACGCACTTCATAAAGGCACCGACCTGATCAGCCCGGTTAAGCCCGACACGATCGCGAGTTCCATTGCGATCGGCAATCCGGCCGATGGTTATTACGTTGTTCAAGCCGTCAAAGAGTCCGGCGGTTGGGGCGATAGCGTCACAGATGAGGAAATTATCGACGGCATCAAACTTCTCGCGACGACCGAGGGAATTTTTACCGAGCCCGCCGGCGGGACCGAAGTCGCCGTCACCAAAAAGCTGATTCAAAAAGGACGAATTCCGCGTGATGAATCGATCGTCATCAGTATCACCGGCAATGGTTATAAGACTCTGGAAGCCGTGGCGCGCAGCGTTGAGAAACCCTATACCATCAACGCTACTTTGGAAAATTTCGATGAGCTTTTTCAAGACTTGAATCCGTCGGCACCGGCAAAAGCCGCCGGCAGCTAATCACTCTGGCGGCGGCGCGGGTGCGCCTTGCATGGCCCCTGGCTAGGGTCTATGGTATAAAAAAAATTAACAAAAGTTCGACGAGTCGTTAAGGAGGATCGTTATGTCGGTTCGAGTTCGAGTTCCCACCCCACTGCGCAAATTCACTCAGGGGGCCGATGAGGTCAACGCGCAAGGAAGCAATATTCGGTCGATCGTAGAAGACCTTGAAAAAAACTACCCGGGTATCAAAGAAAGAATTTGCGATGAGACCGGCAAGGTCCGACGATTTGTCAACGTGTATGTCAATGGAGACGACATCCGTTTCTTACAAAATCTCGAGACCTCGCTTAAAGAAGGTGACAATATCTCTATCGTTCCTGCCATTGCAGGAGGACGTTAAGACGGCGGCCCGAAACGTCGATGGCAAAAGTCAATTACAACTTGCGGCTGGTTCCCGCGACCGGGCGGGAACCGAAAGAGATCGAGTCCGTGCTCGATCTTATCGGCAATACTCCCCTGCTAGAGATCGGTAAGATTGCCGAGGGATTGCCTTCGGAAGTCCGCGTCTTGGCAAAATTAGAGGGCTTCAATCCAGGCGGATCGGTAAAGGACCGCCCCGCACTGCGAATGGTTCAAGACGGCATCCATACGGGGAAACTCACACCGGGTAAAGTCATTCTGGATTCCACTTCGGGAAATACCGGAATCGCTCTTGCGTTGATCGGCAGAGTCTTGGGTTATCCCGTGGAGCTGGTCATCCCGGCAAACGTAAGTGTGGAGCGCAAGCAGATCATTCAGGCCTATGGTGCAAAAATTACCTTTAGCGATCCATTAGAAGGATCGGATGGCGCGATCCGCCTCAGCCGTGAAATTCTAAAGGCAAATCCAGATCGCTACTTCAAACCCGATCAATACTTCAATTCCATGAATCCGCAGGCCCACTACGAAACCACCGGCCCGGAAATTTACCGCCAGACCGACGGTAGGATGACTCACTTCGTCGCAGGCATCGGCACAGGTGGAACGATTATGGGCACCGGTCGTTACCTCAAAGAAGCGAACCCGAAGATCCAAGTTATCGCGGTCGAACCCGATGACGCCTTACATGGACTTGAGGGTCTTAAGCATATGGCCACCTCGATCGTTCCGGGCATCTATGATGAACAGCAGTTGGACGGCAAAATTCCGGTTTCCACGGAGGATGCCTATGCGATGGTGTACCGCTTAAGCCAGGAAGAGGGGGTGCTGGTCGGCCAGTCTTCGGGAGCGGCAATGTTCGCCGCCTTGAAAATCGCGCGCAAATTGCGCTCCGGCACCATCGTCACCGTGTTCCCTGATTTTGGCGATAAGTATTTGTCCACGAGTCTTTGGGTGGGCTGGCGAGACCGGATGGCGGTCGGCAATCTAAAGTTCTCTATTTGATCGATGAAAAAGAAAAAGGACAAAATTCGGGAAAGAGTTTATTTAACGTTTCCCAGGGAACTGGTTAAAGAACCGGTACTCTCTTTGTTGGCGAAACAATTCGACATTGTTTTCAATATCCGCGGTTCAACGGTCACAGCAGAAATGGGGTTAGTGGCGCTTGAAATCGACGGAGCCCAAACGGAAGTGGACAAAGCCGTCGCCTGGCTCAAAGACAAGGGAGTAATGGTCGAGCCGATCGAGAAAAATGTGATCGAGTAGATTTTATTCCATTGACGCGGAAATCGAAATGACCAACGCTCCGCCTTCATGAGGCGGCCCACCCAATAGAAAGTGCCCACGGCTCTGCAGGCGCACGGTCGTATCCAGTAAAGGCTTAGCTCCTTCGGTCAGACGGACTTTTAAAGCGATTTGCTTGTTTTTCGATTCCTGAGGCGATATGGCAAGCAACCTGCCCCCCGGAATTTCAAATGTGGCATTTTCTTTCCAAGGAACCGATTGGCTATCTTCCTTGAGCAGGCGGTACGAACGATACTTCATCACTTTCAGTTGCTTTGCAATCGGCTTAAGACGCGTGTCGAAGTTATCGCTTTGATTCGAGGCTAGAATCGTGCCGATCTTTAGGTGAACGGGCTGATTACTATTCTCCGCGGCGTTCGAAGAGACAGCGAACAGCAAGACGCTAAAAAGCAGGCGTGGCTTCAGTAGTTTCCGTAGAAGATTCATTCTCAGTTTCTGGATTCTGGTACAGCCAAATGACCGTGGTCTTCGTTTCATCCTCACGTAGCAAGGCGACGTTGCGCCCGTACGTGTCGATCGATTCAACCGCGGCAAAATTATCTCGCTGCGTGGCCGTTTTCATAGTGGGAAAGAAGAAATCGACGGACAATGCCGCAAGCACAATGACAATAACCGCAGGCACAGCCCAGGCGAGTCTTGGCGCGGTAACAGTGGCGCGTATCCAATCTCCGAACTCCTCATACCAGTTCGTCTTCTGCGTGATACGCTGCTCAACTCCTCGCCAGAAAGGATCGAACGCAAGCTTTGATCCGCCCGTTTTAAAGACCGCGTGCAACGACGAATCCAGGCGTTCCAACTGCCGGCGCTCCTCGCCACAGACGGAACAAGCATTCACGTGTATCCTGGCCGCTTCGGCGTCGGCAGCGCTCAACTCGCCGTCCAGCCAGGCGCCGATCCTGCCGCGGATATTTTCACAACTTCTCATAGGAAGGCGCTCAATTTTTCCTGGAGTTTTTTTCGCGCATAATGCAACCGGCTCATGACCGTACCTTCGGAGCAGCCCAAGATTTCGCCGATATCTTTATAGGACAATCCTTCCAGCGTCCTCAATACAATGACGGCTTTGTGTTCGGGAGTCAAATCATTGATTGCTGTCATTAATTTCTCTCTCAGCTCTGCGTCGTGAACATCTGAAAACGGATCCTTGGCGACCTCGTTCTGTTCTTCCAAAACTTGATCCATACTCTCGCGAAAATCCAACGGGCTCCTTTTTTGCCGCCTCTGGTGATCGATGGAGATGTTAACAGCGATTCGGTACAGCCAGGTGTAAAAAGACGAGCCTCCCTGGAAGCTACTGATCTTTCGGTAAGCGCGAAAGAATGTCTCCTGGGAGACCTCCATGGCATCGTCGGGGTTGCGTAGTAAGCCGAGAATAACCATGTAGACCTTTTGATGATATCGCGATACCAGCTCCTGAAAAGTCGCGACGTCTCCAGCTTGACATTTCTGGACCAGCTGCCAGTCACTTAGCTCCACAATAAGCCTGCCTGTTGGACGTTTTTCACTGCTCTTTATTCAGCCGTAAGACTAGTTAGATAGCAGAACCTTGAAGTTTTCGCGAATTATCATAAAATAACCCTCGATATCTTTCATTTCTTCGATCTACCTACTTTTCGAATCATTACAGAGGATTATCAATGCTCGTCAAATGCCCGAGCTGCACGACCACTTACAAGGTATCAGACGACCTTATGCAAGGCGCCACTCCCGCGTTCCGTTGTTCCCGCTGCAAACATACTTTCGAGCTCGACCTGGGGGCGCCGCCGAAGCCGGTGACGCCGCCACAATGCGACATAGATTCCATGCCCGCCGACGATGACGAAGGGAAAGAATTGACGTTCACATTCGGACCGCGACAGCTACAATCAGAGTCCGCCGTCGCGCTCGGCAAAGAAGAAACCGCGCAGTTGGATTCGCCTTTTCAGCCGGCAGAGGCCACCGTCTCAACCGAAGAACAGTACCCACAAGGGTCGATACCGACGGTTAAATCAAAGCCAAAAAAACCTTTCACGATGGTCGACAGCTCGGTCCATAACAAGAAAACGCCGGATCCGCACGTCAACAACGTGCCGGAGGAAAAAACCTTCGAAGGTTTGCCGCCGCCACCAAACAAAAACATCTCGGTTCTCGCCCCTTACCGAGATCAACAGGCGTCGACCCTGCCTTATCTCACATTGTTCGCCCTGTTGACCCTCTTTTTCTCTCTGGCCACCGCTTTTCAGTATGCCTACCCTGAAATTTTGGACAGCTTTATCAAGAAGATCCCTCTGATCGGCACTGCCGTTGTCAAAAACACTCACCTAAAAAACGGGGTGGCCTTGCAATCGCTGCGCGGCAGCTCTCAGGTGATACAGGGAAATCGGGAAGTCTTCCTCGTCACCGGGGTGGCCATGAATCAGAACCCGGTGGTGATTCGCGAAGTCAGTGTCGGTGGGGAAACGTACAGTCCGGATGAGAAATCCATCGAACAACAAAGCATGTGGATCGGCAATGCCATCTCGCCGAAAATCATTCGCGGCATGACGATCCAGGACATATCGGATCTGCAGCGCCTAAAGCCGTTGAAGACCTTCGAGATCCCGCCGGGCGATTCCGTACCTTTCACGATCGTCTTTTTAAAGCCGGCCAAAGGCATCAAGGACTTTACCTGCAAGGTTTTATCAGCGGAAGAAGTTTAGGAGGACTTTCCGGTGGGACCATCCTTATTCGACGCCTCCTTCGGCGTGATATCGATCTCATCTGAGTCCTTGAGGGATTTGCGAAATTTTTGAACGCCTTTGCCTAAGCCTTCACCCAAATCAGGCAGACGGCCGCTAAACAAGATGATAACGATGAGAAGAACGATCACCAACTCTCCAAGCCCTAGACCAAACATACGTCCCCCTTATTCTGCGGATATTATTTCACGAATAGCTGCCATTGCAACTGCGAATTTGCCTCGGGGAACCTTGGTGAAGTAGGATACGATCGTGGAACCCTCAAACAGGCCGCTAGCGGGTTTCTTCGCGGCATCTTTAGCGATCCACTTGGCTTTCCTGCTGCTCTGGCCCAAGCCCTCCATCCACTCAGTGCCGCATGAAACCGTGACGGTGTCGTTTCTTCCTGCTCCTCAAGAGAAAAAAGAATCAAAGCAGGCGCCGACAAAACAAGCGACCAAGGCGCCCAGGCAAGCACCCACTCGAGTATCTCGATCGCCGGCGATTATTGCTAAAAAGAACTCACCCGAAGTAAAAAGGACGGCGCCCCCGCAGGTCGCAATCGCCCCAAAGACGATGAAGGAAGCTTCCGAAACAAAGCCTGAGCCTGAGCCGGCCAAGACGCGGGAGCCGGTCCGAGAGGTTGCGCCGATTACGCAACGCAAACTTCCCACGCTTAAGGATTTATTGCCGCCGGTAACTTGGTCCTCACCCAGAGCCAATAACACTCAGGCAGAGGGACCTGTTCGGCTAGACACAAAAAACCCGCAGTACATCACCTATTTTAACAGCATTAAACGCGATATCGAGTTTGTGTGGCAGTATCCGGAGCCGGCGCTCCGATATGGTTTACAGGGAAAGCTGTTGTTGGAGTTTTCAATTTTGGCCAATGGCGAATTGGCAAGCGCTCGAATCATTCACTCGTCAGGATCAAGTCTTCTCGATGACGAAGCTTTGCGCGCCATAAAAGCGGCGGCGCCATTTAGTCCGATTCCGCCATGGATCGACAAAAACAGGATCGCGATCGTTGCAAGTTTTGAATATCTCGATAATCGGCTCAACTACCGGTATTCGCCTTAGGCTCGCAAACACCGCCGCAAAACTCAATCCTTCGAATTCGACGAAGGCTCCCAGCGGAGCACGGGCTTTCTTGCCGCCCTCGCCTCGTCCAGGCGACGCACGGGAGTGCTATACGGGGCGTTTTTCACCAATTCCGGCGACTCCTTAGCTTCACGTGAGATCGAGATCATCGCTTCGATGAATTGATCGAGCGTTTCCGGTGTCTCGGTTTCCGTGGGTTCGATCATCAGCGCTCCGGAAACAACCAGCGGAAAATAAATTGTCGGCGGATGAAATCCATAGTCAAGCAGCCGTTTCGCAACGTCGAGAGTCGTTACGCCGTATTTGTGTTGTATGCGATCGGTAAAAATGCACTCGTGCATGCAGGGTTCGTTATAGGCGAGATGGTAATGCCTTTCCAACTTACTTTTGATGTAGTTGGCGTTGAGCAGCGCCATCCGGCTGGCTTCTTCGAGCCCATTTGCACCGAGAGAGACGATGTAAGTATAAGCTCGGACCAACACGCCGAAATTACCGAAAAAGCTCCGCACGCGGCCGATGGATGTGGGAATGTCTTCGACCAACTCAAAGCCGGCACCGGTTTTTCCGATGCGTGGTGTCGGTAAGAAATCGCCTAGTGAGGTCCGTACCGCCACCGGCCCGGCACCCGGCCCGCCGCCGCCGTGGGGCGTTGAAAAGGTTTTGTGCAGATTCATATGAAGCACATCGACGCCCATGTGTCCCGGCTTGGCGATGCCCATCAACGCATTCAAATTGGCGCCGTCAAGATAAACCAACCCCCCTTTGCCGTGGACCGTCTCAGCGATGGCCTCGATATTTGCTTCAAAAATGCCAAGGGTGTTGGGGTTGGTAACCATCAATGCGGCGACATCTTCGTCCATGAGCTTGGCCACGGCTGCAGGAGCGATCACGCCCTGGTCGTTGGACGACACTTGAATGACGTCATAGCCGCACAGTGTCGAACTCGCCGGGTTAGTACCATGCGCGGTATCCGGAACGATGATTTTTTTGCGCGGGTTTCCCCTGGCTGAAAGGTACGCCCGGATCAACATCAAGCCGGTCAACTCACCTTGAGCGCCCGCCGCCGGCTGAAGACTGACATGATCCATACCGCCGATCTCAGTCAGCATCTTCTCCAGGTTGTAAAGCAGTTCGAGCGCCCCCTGAATCCTCGCCACCGGCGCCAGCGGATGCACCAGAGAGAACCCGGGATCGCGCGCCACGACTTCATTGACCTTGGGGTTGTACTTCATCGTACAAGAACCGAGCGGATAAAACTGGCTTTCAATGGCAAAATTGCGTTGCGATAAGCGGGTGAAGTGACGCAAGACTTCCAGCTCGCCCATCTCCGGAAAGCCGGGGACATCTTCACGCAAAAACGCTTCCGGAATAGGGCGTTCCGCCGCTGGTGTTTTTTCCGGCCAGGAAAAGGCCGTTCTTCCAGGCGAGCCGCTCTCAAAGAGCAGTTGCTGAGATGGGTGTCTGTTTGGCGGATTATCCGGAGACTGCGCTGACAAGGCGATCGATCCCCTCTCTATCGTTCATCTCGGTGACGCAAACGAGCAGGCTATCGGGTAACTCGGGATACCACCTCGCCAAACCAATTCCGGGTATTATCTTTCGCTCTGAACAGCGACGCATGAGATCATCGAGCTGTTTCCCCCTGACGACGAATTCATTGAAGAAAGGCGCCGCGAAGCAAGGTTCCACTTGTGCGCCGGCAAGCAAGCGGTCATGGGCTTCATGGGCGCGCTCGACATTTATTTCCGCTAGACGCCGCAGACCTGTTTTTCCCAACAGTGCCATATAAACGGTAGCGGCTGTGGTGCATAGCGTTTGACTCGTGCAGATGTTCGATGTCGCCCTTTCCCGACGAATGTGTTGCTCTCGGGTCGCCAAGGTCAAAACATAGCCGCGGTTGCCCTCGCTATCGACAGTCTCGCCGACGAGCCTGCCCGGCAGGTTGCGCATGAATTTGCGCTGCGTCGCAAAGAAACCGAAACCGGGCCCACCGAGCGCCATCGGCACGCCTAGGCTCTGGCCTTCACCGACGGCGATATCGATGCCGAAGGCCCCGGGAGGTTTCAGCAGCCCGAAAGCCAAAGGTTCCGTGGTTGAGGTAATCAGTTGAGCGCCGGCGCGATCACAAAGCTCACGCATCGGCGCTAAGTTTTCGATTACGCCGAAAAAATTCGGGTAGCCGACAAGCACGCACATCGTATGGTCGTTCAACTGTCGCGATAGTTGATCGACATCCGTGACGCCGCTGGCGTCAAAAGGAATTTCTTCCAGGCTAAGATCCGTCAAATTCCGCAAGTAAGTAGCAACGACGGCTCTGTACTGCGGGTGCAGCGCACGCGATACCAAGACGTGCCGTCGCGTCGAGGGTTGAATGCGCCGCGCCATGAGAACGGCTTCAGCGGCAGCCGATGCGCCGTCATAGACGCCGGCGTTGGAGACTTCCATTCCGGTCAGCTGACAGACCAGGGTCTGATACTCGAAGAGAACCTGTAACGTACCCTGACTCACTTCCGGTTGATACGGAGTGTACGAGGTCGAAAACTCCGCGCGTGAAGTAATCGCATCGACAGCGCTCGGAATGAAATGATGATAGATGCCTCCGCCAAGAAAAAGATCCCAATCGTTTGCGGCGGCATTTTTGGCCGCCAGAGCGGCGAGCGCTCGGCGCACCGTTAACTCACTGACCCCATCGGGCAAATTGATCTTCGCCCTCGATCTCAAACTTTGCGGAATGTGGCGCAAAAGATCGTCAACGCTGCGAATTCCTATGGCACCGAGCATTTGTTCTTGGTCGGCAGCGGTGTGCGGAGTATAGCTCATAGGATCAGGCTATTCCTCCTCGTCCTCGGCTTCTTCATCGTCTTCTTCCTCGTCATCCTCTTTTTGCTGCTCGATGTACTCGGCGTATTCCTCGGCCGTCATCAGATCCTTTAGATCATCCACGTCCTGCATCTCGACCCGAACCATCCAGCCGTCTCCATAGGCGTCGTCATTGATGGTTTCCGGGCTATCGGGAAGCGCGTCGTTGACCTCCAGGACCGTTCCACTGACCGGCGCGTAGACATCCGAAACGGCCTTCACCGATTCCACCGCGCCGAACGGATCGTCTTTCACGATCTTTTCTCCGATTTCCGGCAACTCCACAAAAACGATATCGCCCAGTTCCTCTTGGGCATATTCGGTGATGCCGATGGTCGCTATTTTACCTTCGATCAGGACCCATTCATGTTCTTTTGAATATTTCAGCCCTTCAGGAATTTCCATGACTTTTCCTCCTTATGTCTGACAGCGCCGCCGTCACTGGCAATAAACGGCAACGGCACTATCCTGGCGCGAATTGTTTTATTACGAATTTCGACATCAAGTCTATTGTCGATGCGAGCTTCTTCCGCCGCCACATAGCCAAGCGCGATCGATCGGTCCAGTGTCGGCGACCTGGTGCCGCTGGTTACTCTGCCGATAGATCGCCCATCTTTCAATAACGGATATTCACTGCGCGCGATGCCCGGATCGATGAGCTCCAAACCCACCAGCTTGCGCTTCACTCCTTGTTGTTTTTGCCTTAACAATACTTCCCGGCCGATGAAAGAGCCCTTGGAAAATTTTATGACCCACTCCAATCCTGCTTCCAGCGGCGTCGTCGTCTCGTCGAGCTCGTGACCGTAGAGCGGGTAGGCCTTTTCCAGACGCAAGGTGTCGCGCGCGCCAAGTCCGGCCGGAACCAACCCCGATGGAGAACCCGCATCGAGCAAATCATCCCACAGCTTTTCGGCATCATGCCAATCGCAGTACAGCTCGAAGCCGGCCTCTCCCGTGTATCCCGTGCGCGCGATGAGGCAGCGCTTCCCGGCGACTCCATCCTCGGCAAAGTGGAAAGATTTGATATCGCCGAGGTTATGCGTTGTTAACGGTTGCAGAATTTTTTCAGCCACCGGTCCCTGCAACGCCAACTGCGCATATTGTTCACTCACGTTCTCGACATCAATTCCGCCCGTCACATGGCTCCGCATCCATTGAAAATCCTTGTCGCTATTGGACGCATTGACGCAGATCAGAAAATGATCCGGCTGCCGCCGGTACAAGATCACGTCATCGACGACGCCCCCGTCGTCATTGAGAAGCAGGTTGTATTGGGCTTGCCCTATCTTGATCCGCGAGACATCGTTGACGGTGAGCCGTTGGCAGAAAGCTTCGGCTGCGGCGCCCCGTACTTCGATCTCTCCCATATGACTTACGTCAAACAGTCCGGCATATCTCCGAACCGCGAGATGTTCGGCGATGACCCCACGATACTGAACCGGCATCTCCCAACCGGCAAACTCAACCAGACGCGCGCCGGCCCGCCGATGAGCAGCGTATAGCGGTGTCCTTTTCATGATTCCAATCGAAACTCTAAACCGGTAGTGGATTCAGGCTAGCGTTCCCGCTGAATAGAATCTTTAGCCGCTTTTAGGGTGTTATAAAGAAGCATGCAAATGGTCATGGGACCGACGCCCCCGGGTACCGGCGTGATCGCCGAGGCCCGGTCCTTGGCGGTTTCGAATTCAACATCGCCGGCAAGTTTGCCGCTTGGCAAGCGGGTGACGCCGACATCAATAACAACGGCGCCCGGTTTGATCCATTCGCCCCGCACCAGCCCGGCTTTGCCGATGGCGACCACTAAGATATCCGCACGGCTTATCTCATCGCGCAGACTGGCGGTGCGAGAATGACAGACGGTCACGGTTGCGTGCTTTTCAAGCAGCATCAGAGCGACCGGCTTGCCGACGATATTGCTGCGACCGACGACCACGGCATTCTTACCCTTGGGATCACAACCCGCCGCCTCAAGAAGCTTCATGACACCCATCGGCGTGCACGGTCTGAAGCCGCCGCCGCCGATCACCAACATCCCTTGGCTTAAGGGGTGAAAACCGTCGATGTCTTTATACGGAGAAACGGCTTCGAGAATTTTTTCCGCGCGGATGTGAGCCGGGAGCGGCAGCTGAACCAGAATGCCATGGACACTTTTATCCTTGTTCAAGCTGTTCACCAGCGCCAGCAATTCCTTTTCCGAAATCGTTGCGGGAAGCAGATGTTCAAAGGACCTGATGCCCACTTCTTTACACGCCTTCTCTTTGTTCTTTACATAAATATGAGACGCCGGATCATCTCCCACCAGCACGACCGCCAAGCCCGGTGCCATCCCCCAGCGCCGTGCGAGACCGTCGACCTCTTCCTTGATCTGCTTCTGAACTTCTTTAGCGACGGCCTTGCCGTCGATGATCGATGCCATGCTTACCTCTTAAAAAGATTGCAACTCAACGTCTGAAAAGATATTTGAGAACTGATGTTTCTACTGGCATGACACGCAGCAAGTCAAAGGTCAACCCCCGAAAACACCCTCCGGGGCCGTGAAAAACCCCTATGAGGTTGTGCCATTTTCACTGGCAACACAAAGATTTGATCTCGTCATTTCTCGACCTGAGTTGACCAGAAACGGAACCCGGTGTATCAGGCACAATTCTAAAGTCCATGTCGCAAAGCAGGGCGAAATATCGGTAGCATGCTCGCCGATAAGCGATGTTTGCTTTTCCAACAAGGTCTGCAGGATTGCTTTTAAGGCAGCCGCTGAATTATTGTTATGACAATCTACACAATGCCAATGAACAAGGAGATATATGGACGACCCACGGACCCTTGAAGCAATCAAAAAGGATATTCTCGCGCGCATCGGTCAGCGAGCGCCATTTCTACATGCCGACAAAGCGGAAGCCGAAGAAGCTCTCGGCAAGATGAGCTCGGTTCAGGGCGAAGCCTGGGCCGTGGCATGGAATGAACTGGGGCTGCGCTGGGAAAACAAAGCAAAAAGTGCCGAGAGCGCCGGCAATAAGGCGGAGGCTAAAGAGAGTTATCTAAAATCGTATGGCTATTACGGCATTGCTCGGCATCCCTTTCCTAGTAGTCCCGGCAAACAACATGGTTATGTAAAAACCCGCGAGATGTTTCTCGCTGCTTCGAAGTATTTCGATATTTCCATCGAACGCGTCGCGATACCCTTTCAAGGAAAGGAAATCGTCGGTCATCTCCGCCTGCCGAAGAAACTACCGGCTCCGCTCATCATGCATTGGGGCGGCATCGACAACTGGAAAGAAGAGCGCCACTCCTTTGCTGAATCTTTTGTCAAAGAAGGCTGGGGCTGTTTCGTCATGGACAGTCCGGGGACGGGCGAATGCCCGGTGCTCGCCGGACCCGATGCCCATCAAGTTCACACCACGGCGTTGGAATATTTGCTGAAGAGACCGGAGGTCGATACCCGCCGTGTTGCAGTGGTCGGCGCCAGCTTCGGCGGCCATTGGTCGACAAAACTCGCCCACCTTGCGCCGGAAACACTAAGAGCGGCCGTAAACTGGGGCGGAGGCATCCATTACTTTTTTCAACCTGAATGGCAACAACGGTCGCGCAACGCCGACTCGTATCTCTTTGATCTCATCGAAGCACGCGCCAACCTCTTCGGCAAGAAGAGTTTCGATGAACTCTGCCAGGTCATGCCGGCCCTGTCCTTACTCGATCAAGGCTGGCTCGATAAACCCTGCGCGCCGATGCTGATCGTCAACGGTAAAGAAGACAAGCAAGTCCCCCTCGGCGATTTTTACCTGCTCTTGGAGCACGGCAATCCGAAAACGATTCGCCTGTTTTCCGGCGGTCACATGGGCGCCATTCCAGACATCTTCAAAACCATCATCGCATGGTTGCACGAAAGACTGGATGGTTGATATGAGCCTCTATCAAGTTCAGAAACTGATCTACGAGGTCAATCGCAATCCGGAGCGCCGCGAAGCTTACCGAGCCGGCAGCGCTGTCTTTGTCGCTCGTTACGAACTCACGGCGGAAGAGCAAGAGGCCATTACTCGGTTAAATATCCGCAAGCTGTATCAATGGGGTGTCCATCCCTTGCTGCTGCGTCCGTTCACATTGCTGCATCGCGTATCCAATGAAGACTACGCCAAGGCTTTGGCGGGATTGGAGTAAACATGTCGATCGTTTTTGCCTGTGCCGCCAGCCATGCCCCGGGGATGACCGCCTGGACCGAAGCCGCGCCGCAGGCGCAAAGAGACAAAATTCTTGGCGGCTACCGCAAGCTCGGAGAGATGGTAGCAGCTTCGAAGCCGGATGCTCTGGTGGTCGTCACCGTAGAACACTGGGCCAATTTTTTTCTTAATCAAATGCCGACATTCTGTATCGGCCGGGCCGATCATTACCAAGGGCCGGTCGAAGAATGGCTAAAGATTCCCCAGACGCGGGTGCCCGGCGACACTGCCCTCGGTGCGGAACTTTTAAACGCCTGTCTTGACGGCGGCTTCGATCCGATGTTTTCCGACGAGCTCTTGTTTGATCATGCGACCATGTTGCCGCTGCATTTTTTGAATCCGAACATGGCCGTGCCGGTGGTTCCGGTGATCATTAACACGCTCACGCCGCCGATGCCGACGGCCAAGCGTTGTTTTCAATTGGGTGGCCTCCTCGGTAAAGCGTTGGAGCAACATCCGCAGCGAATTACACTGATCGCCACCGGCGGTCTGTCACACTGGCCCGGCGAAGCCAAGATGGGCAAGATCAATGTGCCCTTCGATAAAACTTTTTTGGAAACGCTAATGAGCAGTGACCGAACTCGTCTGGCCGATTATTCCCACGCCGAGATCGACAAGGAGGCCGGCTCCGGCGGCCACGAAATCAGAACCTGGATTACCTTGGCGGGAGCCGTGCAGGATTGGCCGGCCACCCTGTTGGCATACGAGCCTGTCTATCCCTGGGCCACCGGCTGCGGCTTAGTGGCGTTCACACGTGAGATTTAGAAGGAACCGTCGCGACCGTCCAAAATATGGACTCCCTATAACTGGAGAAACGATATGTCTGTTAAATTCAGCCTGCATAGCGTTCATGGCGGCGTCAAAAACATCGATGAGATTCATCAACGCGCTCGACGCGCCGAAGAACTGGGCTACGACGGCATCTTCATTGGCGAGAGCCATCTGAGCTCCATCGATTCGTTCCAGACGCTAGCGAGCTGCGCCATGCTCACCCAGCGCATGACTTTGGGTATCGCGGTCACAAACATGGTCTTTCGCCATCCTACGGTTCTCGCCGGCGCGGCGGCATCGTTGAATGAGATCTCGCGCGGTCGGGCGATTCTCGGTTTGGGCACCGGCGACGGCCCGGTCTATACGCAAGGATTGAAAGCCACACCGATGAAAGAATTTGAGGAGGGCGTGAGATTGATCCGCCATCTCGTGCAAGGAAATTCCACCACCTTCCCCACCGGCAGATTCGGCATCGGTTTTACAATTAATAAACCGGCGCCGATCTATGTTTCGGCCGAAGGGCCGAAGGGCCTGCAGCTCGCCGGCCGCTCCGCCGACGGGGTGATTCTCGGCACCGGCTTCGACCTCGGCGTATACCAGTGGGCGAAAAAAAAGACTCGCGAAGGCGCAACGGAAGCGGGTCGCAAAGAAAGCGACGTCGCAATGATCGCCGCGGGCATGCTCTGCGTACGCGACGACGGCAACGAAGCACGAAGGATCGTGCGTAATCGCATCGCCAATCGCGCCCATCATAATTTTCGCTTTACATTTGAAACCGTGCCGCCGCAAGAATTGGACGGCGTCAAGAAATTCATGGCGGGCTTCGATGTTATGAAACCCATGGAAGACCGCGTCGACCCCGATCTCGTCAACGATTATCTGGTTCGGCGCTTCTCGATTGCCGGCAC
>WHTF01000035.1 GCA_009379725.1 Deltaproteobacteria bacterium | reverse complement strand
ATCGGTCTTCCAGCCTGGATGACCGATGTAAATCGTTTTCCCGACAACGATTTACATCGGTCATCCAGGCTGGAAGCGGCTCGGCGCGAGATCCGGGTACTCCATATTGAATGGCCTGTTCATCGCTTTTCTTTGTCTCACCGGCACCATCCAAGCCGTGCTCGCCTTTATTCCCCTGGAAGCCGGTATCGGCATTCTTCTGTATATCGGCATCATCATCGTTGCCCAATCCTTTCAGGAAACTCCGAAAGAACACGCGCCGGCGGTAGCTCTGGGAATCGTGCCGGCATTGGCGGCGTGGGGCCTGTTGATGCTGGATGCCGGGCTTAGAGCAGCCGGGCAATCGTTGCATTCGGTGGGATTGGCAGCGTTTGGCGAGAACCCCGCGATGCACGGAATGATTTCGCTGCAGCAGGGGTTTATTTTTACTTCGATGATTCTTGCGGCGATGGGTGTCGCCTTGATCGAAAGACAGTTTAAAAAAGCCGGGGGCTGGTCCTTAACCGCGGCCGTTTTCTCTGCGATGGGACTCATTCATGCCTATGAGCTGAGGCCCGCAGGCATTGCGGCGCGCTTCGGTTTTTTCGAAGCGCCGGAATTTACCGTCAGCTATCTGTTACTGGCGCTGCTGTTCTTCACCGTCGCGACGGTGACGGGCAAGAGAAAAAACCCCGCCAATACCGCCGGCTCTCCTTCGAGAAGAACGCATCCTGACTAGGTTAGTGTTGGCAACGCGGCCGGTTCATACGGTTTACCATTGACCTGCGTGACCTCCCAACCGCCATTGCTGTGATGGCTGAGACGAGTAATGCCGCAGGGGTCGAGATGAAACGACCGATAGTCGTTTAGATGGGTACCGGTAAGGCGACAGACGATGCCAAGAATCGGAAAGTTGTGGCTGACCACGACCACGGTTTGGGCCAAATCGTGACGCGCGACGATTCGATTCAATCCGTGCCATGCTCTTTCGGCCACGCGACTCAGATTTTCTCCCCCAGGAACATGAATTTCCGCCGGCTTGGTTCTCCAGCGCACCAAAAACTCCGCGTACTGATGTTTGATTTCGTTGAAGGTCAGCCCCTCTAACTCACCGTGATCGAGCTCGCGAACGTCGTCTTCGATCAGCACCGGCAGATTATGGGGCAGGCTGACCAGTTGAGCGGTGTGGCGCGCTCTTTGAAGGCCGCTCGAATAGACCGCATGGATGGTCTCGCTACTGAGATGGGCGGCGATTTGCTCGGCTTGACGGACCCCGACCTCGCTCAATCGGCGATCGCTGGATCCTTGGCAGCGGCCTTGAAGGTTCCAATCCGTCGCACCATGGCGAAGTAGCACAATCTGCATCGGCGCGACACCGGCCACTAGATTTCTTCGAGGGCGCCGGGTTGAACCTCGATTTTCGCCTTGGCTTTGAGATCATCTTTAAACTTCAGCAGTATGCGCTGCCGCCTCTCGGCCAAGGCTTGTTGCATAAGGCTCTTTTTGTCTTTTTCAAATTGCTCCATGTTAGCGTTTTGGCTGTCTTTGAAGGCGAATAGAAAAACCGTATCGTTTTGCGTATAAACCTTTTCCGCAATGGGTCTTTGCGCGGAAATCGCCAGACCTCCAGCCGGGAGGCCTTGCAACTCGCCGACCTTCGGCAGTTGTTCTGTATTACGGGGAAACCATCCGGTCTCCTCCAGTCTCAAATCGTTAGCACGAGCTATTTTCGCCAGATTGTTTTCCTTCTTGAGCTGGTCCAGTAACTCGTTGGCCTTCTGCACGGCCTTCTCATAAGCCTTGGATTCCTTCAGACCCTTCTCAATTTTGCCGCGCACTGCCTCGAGCGGGGGAATAAAGGTTTCCTTGCGCTCCCTTACTTTTAAAATATAGTACGCTTTCGGTCCCTCGATGACCGGACTTAACTCTGTGGCTCTAAGCGACAGGGCGTTCTTGTAGAAGTCTTGCACCGAGCCAATCTCGGGCAGCACTTCTCCGTTGCTGAATAAACCAGTAGTCTTCACAGTCACGCCGCTTTCTTGCGCTAATTTCGCGAGGTCGCTGCCGGAGACGGCTTTTTCTCGGTCACGGTCGGCGATCTTAGCCGCTTCGTATTTGCCTTTTTCCAGCTTAAGTTCCCGGGTAATTGCCGGCGTCGCTTCTCGTAAGGTTTGAGTTTTTTCCTCCCTGGTATCTTCGACTTTAACGATATGAAAACCCGTCGGCGTTTCGATGGGCTCGCTGATTTCTCCTTTAGAGAGAGTGAACAATTGTTTCTCCAAGGGATCCGGTAACTCTCCCTGATTTAACCAGCCAACGTCCCCCCCTTGCGTCGAACTGGGATCGTCCGATTCACGTTTCGCGAGTTCGGCGAAGTTTTTCCCGCCGCGCGCTTCTTGGAAAATATGGTTGGCGCGAGCTTGAGCAAGCTCCTTTTGTTTGGCATCTGCCCCCTGCTCGAGACGCACGAGGATATAACGGACCTTTGCCTGCTTTGGCGTGGAGAACTTCGTCAATCGATTGGCTTGGTAGTAATCCTCAATCTCCTTGTCGGTAATCTCCACTGACGTGGAAAACTGATCGAATGGATAGGCCAGATACTCTACCTGGACTTTGAGCGGCTCCTTGAGCGATTCCTTGTTGCGGTCATAGAATTGCTTAATGTCGTCTTCAGTGATCTTTACTTCGGAGAGGTAATCATTTGCCGATAACCGCACGAATTGCAGGTTGATCTTTTCCTGTTCGAAACGGTAACGGTCACGGACTTCGGCTTCAGTGACATGCACGTTATCGAGTAGAATGCCGAGTAAACGTTGAATGGCGAGCTGTTTTCTTTGATCCTCTTCAAATTGAGCCGGAGTCATTTGATTGGCGCGTAAAAGTTGTAAGTAGCGTTCCTTATTAAACCGGCCGTTGACGTGAAATTCGGGAGTTCGCCCGATGAAGTTCATCAGCTCATCGTCGGTCGCGGTAAGGCCCAAACGGCGGGCTTCCTGGAGCATTAAGCGGGCTTCAATCAATTCTTCCAACAACGTGCCTTTGATGTTTAAAGTCTTAACAAGTTCGGGGGTGAGGGACACTTTGAACATTTCCCGGTAACGCTCCAGGGCGCGTTGATACTGCACCATAAAGTCTCGCTGAGAGATGGTTTCGCCATTAACTTCCGCGAGGTTGGCAGCGCTACCCATGGGCTGTTGGCTGCCGCCGTAGAAGGCAACAAAAACGATAATGATCAGCCCCAAAAGAATGGTAATGATCCAAGACCGTTTCTTTTTTCTAAGGAAATTAAGCATGTGCGAAAACCCTTTCCGTGTTCTGCGTCGAACTTTTTTATGATAGGGAACTGAAACTGCCAATGCAACCGTGTAAAATCGCGAAAGTTCCTTTTGTTTAGACTTTTCATTACCTTGCTTGAAAGTGACAAATCTGTTATTTTCACGCTGCTCTAGTCTCTGCTTTCGCACTTCATAAGGAGTTTGCTGATGTTCGATGCCCTTTTTGGCGTTTTTTCCAACGATCTTGCGATTGATCTTGGAACAGCCAACACACTCATCTATGTTAAAAACCAGGGCATCGTCTGCAATGAACCCTCGGTTGTAGCCGTGCAACAACGGAACGAGCGGGGAGGTAAAAAAGTCTTGGCCGTAGGCGCCGAAGCGAAGCGCATGCTGGGCCGGACACCGGGCAGCATCGTCGCAATTCGCCCTTTGAAAGACGGTGTTATCGCCGATTTTGAAATCACCGAGGCGATGCTGCGTTACTTTATTCAAAAGGTGCATAACCGGCGGACTCTGGTCAGGCCGCGCATTATTGTGGGGGTTCCCTTCGGAATTACCGAGGTTGAGAAGCGCGCGGTGCGAGAATCGGCGGAATCAGCCGGGGCCCGGGAGGTTTACCTCATCGAAGAACCGATGGCCGCCGCCATTGGCTCGGGGCTGCCGATCACGGAACCGACAGGAAATATGATTGTCGACATTGGCGGCGGCACCACGGAGGTTGCGGTCATCTCTCTTTCGGGAATTGTCTTTTCGCGCTCCGTACGGGTCGGCGGCGACAAGATGGACGAAGCCATCGCGCAATTTATCAAGCGCAAGTACAATTTGCTCGTCGGCGAGCGGACCGCTGAGCTGATCAAGATAACCATCGGCTCGGCCTATCCGGGAGATGAGATCCAAACCATGGAGATCAAAGGGCGGGACTTGGTGGCAGGCGTACCCAAAACCGTGGTCATTACCGACGAGGAGATCAGAGATTCACTGTTGGAACCGATTAATCAGATCGTTGAGGCCGTTCGGCTTTCGCTCGAAAGAACCCCTCCCGAATTGGCATCTGATATCGTCGATCGAGGCATTGTCCTCGCGGGCGGGGGAGCGTTACTGAGAAACCTCGATATTTTGCTGCGCGAAGAGACCGGCTTGCCCGTGATGATGGCGGACGATCCGCTGACGGCCGTGGTCATGGGCGCAGGCAAAGCCTTGGACGAAATATCGCTCCTCAGGGAGGTGGCGGTTCACTAAGGCTTTGGAGACCCTCATGTCTCTTGCCTCCTGCAGGCGTTCGAGCCTTCCATGCTCGCTTTTTTTCGAAAGTATCAAATTCCTCTTAGTTGCTGTTTTTGCGTTCTCCTGTCTCTTTACATATTGACGGCGGCGGCTCGCGGACAAATCAAGAAAGATCCCATCGGACCGCTGTTTCTTTGGTTGATGCGACCATTACAGATCGTGGCGCACTCAACGACGAGCTGGATCAAGGATATCCAACAAAGCTATTTCACCGTCGCCGGCTACAAGGCCGAAAACGAGCGACTCAGGAAACGTATCGTCCAACTCGAGGTGGAGCGAAACCGGTTTTTAGAAGCGGATGCGACCAACCAGCGATTGCAGAAATTGTTAGATTTTCGCTCGCATTTGCCATCTCGGAGCATAACCGCGTCGATCATTGGCAACAGCGCAAGCAATTGGTTTCAGAGTTGCTTGATAGACAAGGGCAGCGCCGACGGAGTGCGTAAGGGAATGTCGGTGGTTACGCCTCTGGGAGTTGTTGGACGCGTGGTCGACGCGGCCGCGCGCAGCGCCAAGGTTCTGCTGCTAACCGATCCCAACAGCGGCATCGATGTGATGGTCCAGCGCACCCGGGCGCGAGGAATCGTATCCGGGTCTTTGGAAAACGGCACGGTGATGAAATACGTCAAACGCACTGAGGACATTCAAGTCGGCGACCGCCTCCTCACCTCAGGATTGGATGGAGTATTTCTGAAAGGACTCATGGTGGGTACGGTCAACAAGGTGCGCAAACAAAGTGTCGGTCTATTTCAGGTGATTGAAGTCATGCCGGCGGTCAGTCCCGCCCAGACCGAAGTAGTCCTCGTAGTGAACGCCCAACGGTCAGCCGCGAAAGTAACGGCTCCATCAGGGCCAGGGCTCCGATGAAATTGTCATTGCTTTTGTTCGCAGTGGGACTGCTTATGATTCTCTTGCAGACGACTTTCCTGCACTTTTTCCCGGTCGTTCCGGATTTAATTTTGGTGCTTTGCGTATACTGGGGCCTGCACCATCCGACTGTCGGCGCTGTTCTAGGATTATTTGTTTTGGGCTACTCGGTTGATGTGGTCTCGAGCCCGATTCTCGGAATCAACGCATTTGCCATGTCCTTGGTATTTTTAGCTGTCTATCTCAGCTCTCGATCGATCTGGCTGCATAGTCCTCTGGTCAGCGCGGTCGTCGTTCTCTTGGCTTCATTGATAAAAGGCTGCGCTTTGGTACTTGTGTGGGCACTTTTTCTCAGCACCGAAGGTTTTTGGATGGGCGCGATCCGGTATATACTCTTGGAGGCTTTGGTGGCTGCCCTGCTCGCTCCCGTTGTTTTCGCCCTGTTACGCCGCGGGCAGGCCTATGTCGAAAAAGCCCACATTCCCGGTTTATGAATTGATGGCTATTCTTGCCGACATGGGTAGAAAAGATGCCGCTCCAGAGTTACGCGGCAGAACCCGGGTTGTTTACTTCATACTAATCTTTGCTTTCCTGGGACTTCTATCCCGCTTGGCGATCCTGCAAATCGCTCATGGGGAGCGATATACCTTTCTTTCGGAAAATAATCGGATACGAATTAAACGAGTTCCCGGTACACGTGGAATGATCCTTGATCGACGGGGTGAGTTGATGGTCGATAGCCGGCCTTCGTTTGATCTCTTATTCGTTCCCGAAGATACAGAAAGTCCGGAAAGCACATTACGTCTGCTCGGGAAGTACCTTGGACGTAATGGAAACGAGCTCATCGAAATTTTTGAAGAGAACAAAAGCCGCCCCGCTTTCGACGAAATTATCTTGGGTAAAGACGTGGACTGGGCGACGGTGGTGGCGGTTGAGACCCACCAACTCGATCTCCCGGGTGTCACGCTCCGGGTGCGCCCGCGGCGTAACTATGCGGATGGTCCGATGGCCGCGCATATACTCGGTTACCTCGGCGAGATCGGCCCAAAACAACTTAAGATCCTTAAAGAACAGGGCTACCTGGCAGGCGATGAGATTGGCCGCTATGGCTTGGAAAAAAAGTGGGAAGAAGTTTTAAAAGGCCAAAGCGGCGGAGAGCAGGTAGAAGTGGATGCATTAGGCCGCCGCGTGCGCGTGCTGCATGAAGTCGTCGACGTACCCGGCGACACCGTCCACCTTACATTGGATCGACAGCTGCAACAGACCGCTTTCGAAGCGCTCAAAGGCAAGCAAGGAACTATCGTTGCCATCGATGTTCATAGCGGTGCGATTCTAACCATGGTAAGCACTCCGGCGTTCGATCCGAATGTTTTTGCCCGGGGAATCAAATCCGAAGAATGGCGCTCGCTTATTAAAGACCGGCTGCGGCCTCTTAATAATCGGGCTATTCAAGGACAGTATCCGCCGGGATCGACGTTCAAGATCATTATGGCGATTGCCGGATTAGAGGAGGGCGCGATGGACCCGGATGCGAAAATTTTCGATCCAGGGTTTTTCCCCTTCGGAAATCGCAATTTCCGTGATTGGAAAAAGGGTGGGCACGGTTCGGTCAATCTTCACAAGGCCATCGTCGAGTCTTGCGATGTCTACTTCTATCAGCTCGGTCAGCGCCTCGGCGTAGATAAAATCGCCAAATATGCCCGCGCCTTCGGATTAGGCGAGAAAACGGGAGCGTTTTTCGACGACGAGAAAGACGGGCTGGTTCCGGATACCGCGTGGAAAAGAAAGCGCTTTCGTCAACCTTGGTATCCGGGCGAAACCCCTTCGGTATCGATCGGTCAAGGTTATCTAACGACCACTCCGTTGCAACTCGCCAATATGATGGCTGCCGTAGCCAACGGCGGTACCCTTTACCGTCCACGCATCGTCAACAAGGTGGAATCCGTCGACGGCGCGACCGTGCGTCAGTACCAAGCCGAGAAAATTGGCACTATCGAATTGAAACCCGCGACCTTACAACGGGTGCGTGAAGCTCTGGCGGATGTCGTGAGCGGTGCTGGCGGCACTGGCGCTGCAGCGCGGTCAAAGGTGGTTGCCATAGCCGGTAAGACCGGCACTGCCCAGGTTATCGAAATGAAAGGAGCGTATCTCAAGAGCGAGCAACTTTCCTACTTTAACCGTGACCACGCCTGGTTTGTCGCCTTTGCGCCCGTGGAAAACCCGCAGATCGCGCTTGCGGTACTGGTTGAGCACGGCGGGCACGGCGGAGCGGCCGCCGCGCCGCTGGCGAAAGAAGTTTTCGAGAAATACATCGAGTTACAAAACCATCCGAAAGATCAACAACAAGCCCGCGCCGAAGGAGAGAGCCGTGCAGATTGACCGTCGGCTCATTTCTCATTTTGACTGGACATTGTTTCTCTTGGCCCTTGCTTTTGTCGCAATGGGAATTGTGACCATCTATAGCGCGAACTACGACATCGGCGCGGAGCATGCCGGCGGGCTGCCATCGCGCCAACTGCTCTGGCTGGGGCTTGGAATCGCGGTGATGTTTACGGTAATTTCGATCGACTACCACTATGTCGATCGGCTCGCCTATCCATTCTATGGATTAATGTTAGTGCTTCTGGTGCTGGTTTTCTTTTTTGGACACTCAGGCGGCGGCTCGCAACGATGGATCGATCTCGGTTTCTTCCGGCTGCAGCCGTCGGAGCCGGCGAAACTGGCCATCGTCCTGGTGATGGCGAAGTATTTTCAAGACAGCGAGCCGTCGCGAGGCTACTGTCTGCGCGATCTTTGGGCGCCTTTTGCATTAGCAACCCCGTTGATACTGCTAACCCTGATACAGCCGGACTTGGGCACAGCAATCATTCTCGGCCTCGTTTTTATGAGTATGGTTCTAATGGGCGGACTTCGATTAAAATCATTTCTCGGCCTGGCCGGTGCCGGACTGGCGTTTCTCCCGATCGGTTGGCAGCTTCTAAGGCCATACCAGCGCCAGCGTGTCCTCACCTTTCTCGACCCTGACCGTGATCCGCTGGGCGCGGGATATCACGTCATTCAGTCGCAGATCGCGATCGGCTCAGGCGAGCTATTCGGCAAGGGCTACCTGCGCGGAAGTCAAAATCGGCTGGATTTTTTGCCGGCTCAACACACTGACTTTATCTTCGCGGTTTTTTCGGAGGAATGGGGGTTTGCCGGCTGTTTCGTTCTGCTCGCCGCATACTTTGCATTGATCGTCTATTGTCTAAAGATCTTTGAACGGGCCAAAGACCGTTTGGGGGCCATTTTAATCTTCGGGATGGTTTCGATACTCTTTTGGCACGTCATCATCAATGTTTCGATGGTGGCCGGCGTGATGCCGGTGGTCGGCGTACCCTTGCCGTTGTTCAGCTATGGCGGTTCATCATTGGCGTCGATGATGTTGGCCATCGGAGTGATGATCAATGTCAGCATGCGCCGCTATACATTCTGATAGCCGCATTCCATAGTTCCAAATATTGCACTGATTGAGAATCGAGACTACGAGACAAGCGCTTTCTCAATAGCGGTCACGAGCTTGGCTTTCGGCACAGCGCCGACGATCTGTTCTTTTACGGCACCGCGCTTTACAATGATCAGGTTTGGAATACCACGGATCCCATAGCGCGAAGCCGTAGCCGGGTGGTCGTCGACGTTTAGCTTAGCGACTTTCAGTTTTCCTTCGTATTCCCCTGCGAGTTCCTCGACAATCGGCGCGATCATTTTGCAAGGGCCGCACCATGGCGCCCAGAAGTCGACCAGCACCGGCAGGTTGGATTGTATGACCTCGACCTCGAAATTGTTGTCGCCCACCTCGGTAATTTTTCCCATGATTTGTCGTGTCTCCTTTTTTCCTAAAGTGTACCAAGAAATTTAAGCAGAGTGCGCACCCCGAACCCTGTACCGCCTTTTGGACATGTCGGAACATCTCTCTCTGTAAATGCGGGCCCGGCGATGTCCAGATGCGCCCAGGGAATATCGTCAACAAACTCTTGCAGTATTAACGCTGCGGTGATCGCGCCGCCGTGGCCTCCGCCAATATTCTTGATGTCGGCAACGCTGCTTTTGATGTCGTCGCGATACTCTTTGACGAGCGGCAGTTGCCAGAGCTTCTCACCGGATTCTTGGGCACAACGCATGAGGCTGTCCGCCAATGGTTGGTGGTTGCTGAATAGGCCGGCTACCTGGGTGCCCAATGCGACCATGCAGGCGCCGGTGAGGGTCGCCAAGTTGATCATGTAATCGGGTTTTTGTTTGGCGGCCAGCGCCAGAGCATCCGCGAGAATCAACCGGCCTTCGGCATCGGTGTTGAGAACCTCGATGGTCTTGCCATTCAAGTAGCGTATGACATCGCCGGGTTTCTGGGCGTTGGGTCCGGGCAGGTTATCCGTGGTCGGTATATAACCAATGACCTCGACCTGCGGCCGCAGGTAGGGGAGACGGCTCATGGCTGCAATGACGGCGGCCCCGCCGGCCATATCCAATTTCATGGTCTCCATGGATTTCGACTGCTTGAGCGACAGGCCGCCTGAGTCGAACGTGATTCCCTTGCCGATGAGCGCGACCTTTTTTTTCGGTTTGCCCGGCGGTTTGTAGTGAATGGTAATAAACCGCGGCTCTTCATGGCTGCCCCGATTGACGGCCAACAGCCCGGCCAGTTTCATCGATTCGATCTTCTTTTTACCCCAAACATCCACCGAAAGGCCGCGGCCGCGACAGTGACGCTCCGCCTGTTCACCTAAATAACGGGCCGTGGTCACCGAGGGAGGCTCGTTGATGAGATCTCGCGCCAGGAAAACGCCGGCGACGACCTGTTCAGCGAAACCCACGGCCTGTTCCATGCCGGCCGTGCGGGTGAGTCCCGGTCTGCACAACGTGAGAGTCTTCACGCCCGAACTATCTTTTGCATTCGAGCGATATTTGTTGAATTGGTAAGAAGCCAATTGAGCTCCTTCGACAAGGGCGCCCGCTGCTACGGCCGGGTCCCGCTCGGGAGAGAAAAAAACGCCGATCTCCTGTGCGCCGATTGTTGTGGCTTCTCTTCGCGCGCGGGCTCCGGCTCTACGCCATGTCCCTGCATCTATTTCAGTCGCTTTGCCCATGCCGATCAAAAGCAAATGGGATGCCGGGAGAGCCCCGGCTGTGGAATAGAGCAGGCTGCTACCTTCGACGCCTGAGAACCTGCTTCTCTGTATGCGCTCCTGCAGCTTGCCCTTAAGACGGCGGTCGAGAGCGCGAATCGCTGCTTCTTCAAGCTTCTTCTCAGCCACAGGGATCATCAGGAGATCTGTTTTCAACGTCTCAATACCGGTATCTTTAAACCTAATTTCCATGAGTCTTCTTTAACCTCGCTGCCGGATCAAAGTCATGAACTCATTACGGGTTTCTTGCCGACTCTGAAAGGCTCCGAGTAACGTGCTCGTAATTACCATTGAGTTTTGCTTCTCCACGCCACGCATTCTCATGCAGAGATGTTCTGCTTCGATAACCACAGCCACCCCCAGGGGCTCCAGTCTTTCCATGATAATGGTCGCGACTTGATTGGTCAGCCGTTCCTGGACTTGCAATCGACGGGCATAGATATCAACCAATCGAGCGAGTTTGGAAATGCCGACTATCTTATGATGCGGAATATAAGCAACATGCGCTTTGCCGAAAAAAGGCAACATGTGATGTTCGCAAAGAGAGAAGAAATCGATATCTTTTTGAACGATCATTTCCTGGTAATCCTCGGTGAAAAGGGCATCATTGATAACTTTTGCCGGGTCCATGTCGTAACCTTTGGTGAGGAAACTTAATGCCTGAGCAACCCGTTGGGGCGTTTTAACGAGCCCTTCACGTTCCGGATCTTCACCCAATGATTTTAAAATGAATCGAATCTGCTCTTCCATTGCTGTTTGCTACTCCATTCTAATCCGGGCTTTCAGGTCGGCGAGCGCGACAATTGAAGCTGTTTAGGATCGAAAAAAGCTAACATTTAGCCATAAACACGTCAAACCAGGAAAAGCTCGCTGTTAAACGACCGATCAGAGCTTCTTGAGGAGCCAGTCAGGAGTAAAACGCAGGGCGTAGATATTCAACATTGTCATATAATCGGTCACCAGCAGGAGACCGACGATCACCAGTAAAATCCCTCCGGCCACGTGAAACGCTTGGATGTAACGGCGGAACAACTGGGAAAACTGCATGAAAGAATTGATCGCGATGGCGCTGAGAAAAAACGGCAGAGCAAGACCCGCTGCATAGGTGGAAAGCAGGAAGGCGCCGCGGCCGATTTCTCCTGAAGTCCCAGCCAAAGCGAGAATGGCGCCCAAAATAGGGCCAACGCAGGGCGTCCAGGCTACGGCAAAGGTGATCCCTACCAGAACCGATCCCAGATAACCGGCGGGTTTATCTTTTAAATTAAATTGCAGATAACGCTCCAAGGCAGGAATCTTGAAAATACCGACCAAATAGAGTCCCACCAACAGGATGAACAGACCGCCGACGATCCGAATAACATTGCGATAGCTGAGAAAGAGACTGCCAAGAAAACTGGCGGAAATACCGAGAGAAATGAAAACTAGAGAAAATCCTATAATGAAAGCCATGGAATTCAGCACGACCCGGCCACGCACTCGTTTCAGTGTCTGATCATGGCGCATGTCTTCGAGAGAGACGCCGGAAATAAAAGATAAATAAGAGGGGATCAGCGGTAAAACGCAGGGCGAGAGGAAAGAAAAAATACCGGCGGCGAAGGCGACGAAAATATTTACATCACTCATCTTTTCCCATCAACAAGCTCTTTGATCAAATTGCGCGCGGCCGGGCCATACCATTCCGCCGGGCCCCATGCACGAGCCAATCCTTCACCCTTAGGGCCGATCAAGTAAGTCGTTGGCAAACCCCAGGCACCGTAAAGAAGCCCCACTTGACCTTCCGGATCGATAGCAATCGGATAGGAAAGTCTTAGTTCCTTAACAAAATTGACGGCGTCCTGCTTACGATCTTTGACGTTGACCGCCAAAATGACGAAATTCTTGTCCTTGAATTCCAGATAAAGCTTTTCCATGGCCGGCATTTCTTCGCGGCACGGCACGCACCAAGTCGCCCAGAAGTTCAAGAAGACAATCTTGCCGCGGAAATCCTTCAAAGAAAGTTTCTTTCCTGCAAAATTAGGTAAAGTGAAATCCGGCGTCGGTGCAATATCCTTCATCGGCTGCAGATTAGGGACTGCTTTATAGTTAAGTTTAGCTTGAGCGAAGGCGGGCATCGAACCAGCCGATACAACTACGCACGAGCCTACGAGCAAGAGTAACCCTCCCTTGGTAAACCAGGACTTCATAAGCCTAAACTGTAGCGAACTGGCTGGATCGACGCAATACACGACGATGCGTATTGACTGGAGTGAACCTGAAAGGTTTCAACAAAAACAAAGCCCCCCAGTGGAGTCACTGGAGGGCCTGTTTTCGAGATAGCCAGAACAGCTATCTTGCCGCCTGAGAGTAAGGAGGGTTTATTTCACCACCACAACCCCACATCAAAAATAGTTACTTCTTTTTCTTCTTGGCTTTTTTCTTTGCCGCTTTTTTCTTAGTTGCCATAGGCACCTCCTTTTAGGATTACCACGGGTGGGCTTTTATGAAACGAGGAAGTAAAGCGTGACTCAGGCGAAGAGAAGTAGAACAAAAACCCTCCCATATTTTGTAGCTGAGCGGATTATAAATGCGCTATAACTAGTATGTCAAGAAAAAAATATCATTCTAGAAACATTTTTGAAAAATATTTGCTTAGTGGCAAACGAAATTTTAGCTAAATATTACTTTGCTAGCGGTTCTTATTTAGATTGAATATTAATAGAGTGTTTTATTCATCCTCCTTCGCGCCGATGCCAATTCTTGGCACGGGAGGCGGTTGCCAAGCGTCCCAACGTGCGCTAGATTGCGTCAAATTTTACGGAGTATTTGGATGATCGAACTCTTCAACAAAGGTGGAATTTTCATGTATCCCATCCTCCTTTGCTCGATTACCGCACTGGCAATTTTTTTCGAACGCATGTGGAATCTGCGCTGGGGCCGCGTCGTGCCAGGCGGTTTTGTTCATGAAATCGAGGAACTCGTAGCTAAGGGTCGTCTTCGTGACGCGGTCATACGTTGTCAGGTGAATAAGTCCTCTATTGCGCGAATCCTACTCGTGGGACTCAAGAACTACGGCAAAAAAAGAGAAATTATCAAAGAATACCTTGAGGAGGTTGGACGGCACGAGAGTGCCGCGCTTGAGCGGTTTGTCGAAGCCTTGGGCACGATTTCAGGCGTCAGCACGTTACTAGGTCTACTTGGAACAATCTCCGGCATGATCACGATTTTTTCGGTAATTTCCGCGCAATCGATAGTCAATCCGGCATCTCTTGCCGGAGGCATTTCGGAAGCTCTGATTACCACCTATGCCGGATTGACCGTCGCCATCCCTTCGCTGGTGATGTATAAATATCTCCAGAGCAAGACCACAGCCTTGATTCTGGAGATGGAGCAACACTCGATTCGTCTGGTTGATTTGCTTAAAGAGGAAGAAAGGGATAACTAGGATGCGCTTTCAAGCCGAGCGAAAAGGCAGCGCTAATCTTCTCGATATCACGCCCATCGTCGACACGGTTTTTAACTTGCTCATATTCTTCGCTCTCTCGCTCAACTTCATTTCCACTCCGGGCATCCAAGTCAATCTTCCTAAATCTTCGGCCCAGGAAATCGCTAAGGACAAGCAGGACTTGCGAGTCATCATCAGGCCGTCCGGAGAAATTTTTCTCGGTGCGACGCGAGTGAACGCGCAGAATCTCGCGGCGCAGTTTCGCCAGGCGGCGCAGGCCAATAGTAATACGCAGGTTCTGATCCAAGCCGATGAACAGGTATCGCATGGCAAAGTTGTCGAAGTAATGGATTTCGCTCGCAAGGCGGGGCTGCACAGACTCGCGATCGTTACACGCCCGAAAGACAGCTAAAGGCCAATCCTTTCATTGCGATTGCACGGCGCGCTTTGCTGTTACGCCGGCGCCGGCAAAAAAACACTTTCCAATCAATGAATCGAAAGCTGGTCAGGTAAGCTGCAGAGCTTTCATGATTTTTAGAAGATGGGTTCGATGCAGGCCTAAAGCTTTGGCGGCCGCGGCACGGGTACCTTGAGAATCGTGTGAGCACTTTGAGGATCAAGTCGCGTCTGTGGGAGTTGATGGCCTCGTGATAGGATTTGGCTTGCGAAACTGTTGTCGACTGAATGCCAACAATTCGCGATGGCAGGAGGTCAGTAGTTAACTTTAGCCCCTCTCCTAATACTACGGCCCGTTCAATTGCGTTAGCCAACTCGCGCACGTTCCCCGGCCAGCGATAGGCTAAAAATTGCGTCACTACCGGATCTCACGAGTCATGCCCGCTCGCTTGCAGCCAACAGACCTTCTGCGTAGAGTTGATGCAGCTAAATTAACGGGGGTAAGTGGGTGAATCACCAATGGCTGGGAACGGCGTTTTTTTTCACGCTTCTGTTGCTTATTCTTTATTTTGCTTTTCTTATTCTCAGCCCCTTTTTAAAAGCGATTACCTGGGCGGTGATACTGGCGATCCTGGTTTATCCGCTTTACGCCTGGGTGTTGAAACTGTTATCGGGGCGGGCCACTCCCGCGGCGCTCATCGTAATGGCTGGGATCACGCTGCTCGTAATCGTTCCGGGAATCGAACTCGCGCGGTTCTTGACCGAAGAAGCGGTGGCGTTGGTGCAGACGGTGCGCTCGATGATGAGCGATGAGGGACTTGCCGAGTGGACGCAAAGGCCGTGGGTGCGACAAATTGTAGGCTGGTGGAGTTTACTTTCTTTTCAATTAATGGATTTTCAAATCAACTGGAAGGAAGCGCTGGTGCAAAGCGCGCAGGTTTCGTCGGGTTTCTTGGTTTCCCAGGTCAAAGGCGTAGCGCAAAACGTTTTGCTCGTCACGGTCAATTTTATCATTGCATTGGTAACACTGTTTTTCTTACTGCGCGATGGCGCAGATTTTTTTCGTCGGGTTCAGCGGCTGCTACCGATGGACCGAGAGCATCAGCAGAGATTGTTCAAAAACATCGTCGATGCCGTTCTCGCGGTCGTGCACGGCTCCTTGGTAGTTGCCTTGATCCAGGGATTAGTGGCCGGGTTAGCCTATTGGGCGTTGGGCGTTCCTTTTGCCGCGCTGTGGGGAGTGGTCACCGCGTTTACGGCCCTGTTGCCGGTCGGCGGATCGACGCTGGTTTCCATTCCGGTGTGCATTTATCTTTTCCTTCAAGGCGAGACCTTGCGTAGTTTTTTACTGCTCGGCTGGAGCCTGGGAATCGTCGGGACCATCGACAATATTCTCAAACCGCTGCTCATCGGCAATCGCCTCGGTCTCCCGGTGCTATTTCTTTTTTTCGGAATACTCGGCGGCATCGCGCTTTTCGGAGCTCTGGGCATTGTTTTGGGCCCGGTTATTTTAGCCCTTTTGAGAGCTTTACTCGATCTTTACTCGGAAGAATACGCAGATGCTCAACCAGGGCAACGATCATAAGCTTTCTGTGATTCGGCCGGGCATTCGCATAAGTTGAAAAACAATCGCCCGCCAATTATCGTGGCACCCCAGGAGCCGGAACGATTATGAAAGGAGTAGATATGGCGGATGAAATGCAAATCAAGCGTGAAATTGTCTTGGAAGCGGACGCTGAAACTTTGGAGCGGATGCGCAAGGAGGGGCATGCCCGGGGCTTCACCGTTTTCTGCGATGAAGGCGAACGTATCGGCGGCGACAATACGGCACCGCCGCCGTTGGCCTATTTCGGGCTTGCCGTAGGGTTCTGACTGCTTACCCAAGTTTCCCGGTACGGGGAAATGCTAAAAACGCACATCGAGAAAGCCAAAGTCTTCGTTATCGCGCGCTTCAAGAACGAAGGGTCGGTGTTGCGGGAAACGGTTCAGGCCGAGGGTCTGGGCGTGGAGACGCGTTGCGAGATCACTTCCAGCGAGCCGGCGGAAAAAATCGCCAAGGTTGTCCGCAACGCTGAAGCGGGCTGCTATGTGATTCAGTCGATCCGCAACCCGACTTCGGTGAAAAGCGAGTACACACTCAACGGCGCGGCCTTCGATCCGGATTCCTACAAGACGAAGTAACATTTGTTAAATAATTCTACCGAGGTGATGTCATGACCAAAGAGGCGGAGTTTTTCAACGTAAAATACCAGGAAGGATCTCTCGAACCTAAGACCGCGCAGCTCATCTTATTTGCCGTGAATCTTGCCATCGGGCATGAACACGGCGCTAAGCTTCACTTGGGCAAGGCGCGCGAGAACGGCGCAACTGAAGACGAAATACAGGAAACGATTGTCTACTGTATGCGTCCCGTTGCTGCCAAGGTGCGCAACTTCGCCAAGGATATTCTCTCCAAGTAGATCTTCTTTATCGAATTTAGTACGCTCAGAGTATGAATGAGTGGACTATCGAAGTCGGCGAGGACAATTTTGAATCGGCGGTGGTGGAGCGCTCTCATCAGATTCCGGTCGTGGTAGATTTCTGGGCTCCTTGGTGTGGTCCATGTCGCGTCTTGGGTCCAGTACTGGAGAAGCTGGCGGAAGAATACGCGGGCAAGATCTTGCTCGCCAAGGTCAATGTCGATGATAATCCGGCGCTTGCCGGCGCATTCGGCATCCAGGGCATTCCGGCGGTCAAGCTGGTCAAAGACGGCCAGATCGCCGGAGAATTTACCGGAGCCTTACCCGAGCCGGCGGTGCGCGAGATGCTCTCCCGATACCTTCCTTCCGAGTACGATACTCAGAGCCGTGAGGCGGACGCGCTCGAAGAGGAAGGGAAAGGCGCGCAGGCCAAAGCGATCTACCAGTCCATACTTGACGCCGAACCGAATCATGCCAAAGCCCTGCTTGGCTTGGGCCGTTTGCTGATGAATGAGGGAGACCGTGACAGCGCGCTAAATTATCTGGAGAAAATTTCTCTCGCGGCCGATGAGCGAAAAGACGCGGATCGTCTCATTGCCCGGCTGCAACTGCGAGGCGACGATAATGCGGACGAAGCGACTTTAAGAGAGAAACTCGCTGCCCAGCCGGAGAGTCTGGAGGCGCGCTTCGATCTCGCTCAGGCGCTGGCCGCTAATGAAAATTTCGAAGAAGCGCTTGCTCAGTTCCTGAACATCGTGAAAAGCGATCGCAATTTCCGCGACGACGGCGCGCGCAAGGCCATGGTGCAAATATTCGATGTATTACCGCCGGATGATCCCCTGACCGACCAGTACCGATCTGAGCTCGCCAAAGTTTTGTTCCGTTAGTATTCGGTTGCAGCAGTTCGCTTAGCAAGCGTGTCACTTCTATCGCCGCTAAGCAAAAGCAGATCCTTCACTTTGTTCAGGATGACGGCTATGGCGGCTAAAGGCATAGTGCGTGATCCTGAGGCATCACGCTAACGAGGTGATGACTCAGATGAATAGAACGCCATCGACGATAGACAAATTCGATCGTGAAGTTCAGCGACAGGCTCGATCGTTATATGCGCGGGCGGCCGAGCATAAGCCCTCCATCTACGAAGCCCGTGACATACTCGGGCGAATGATCGATTGGTCCTTGGAAGATGAATCGCTGCGCACAGCTTTGTTTCGCTTCGTCGATGTACTGCCGAGTCTCGAATCTTCGGCGGACATTGGCCGTCACTTGGAAGAATATTTCGCCCGCGTGGACCATGCCCTAGGCGGATTGGTTTTTCTCGCTCAGGCGATCAATGCCGGCCGATGGGTCGCTCCGGTCGTGCGACGCAATGTCGTCAGCTTCTCACGGCGTTTCATAGCCGAAGAAAAACCAAGCTCACTTGTTCCGATCTTATCGCGGCTCAGAGAAGAACCGGCGGCCTTTACGCTCGACGTTGTCGGCGAGGCGACGGTCAGCGATAGCGAAGCCGCTGCCATGCAGAACCGCTATTTAAACTTGCTACGCAGTCTTGCCGCGGCAGCCGAGTCATGGCCGGCGCGCGGGCAAATCGATGATTCTCCTGCAGGGCCGATACCCCGAGTCAATCTGTCGGTGAAGTTGTCTTCATTGTGCGCTCGCTTCGATCCCCTCGATCCGAACACCGAAGCGATGGTGCGGCAACGGCTTCGAATGATTTTACGCGAAGCGGCGCGGCTCCATGCCGCCGTCACTGTCGACATGGAACAGTACGCTTTCAAACCTCTGACCTTTGAAATCTATCGCTCGCTGTTGGACGAGGAAGAGTTTCAAGCGGCACCCCATGCAGGGCTGGCGGTTCAGGCTTATTTGCGCGACACGGAGGCCGATTTAACGCAATTGATCCAATGGGCCAAACAGCGCAAGCGCCGGATCGGCGTCCGTCTGGTCAAAGGAGCTTACTGGGACAGCGAGGTTGCATGGGCGCAGCAGAAGAATTGGCCGGTTCCCGTATTCCTGGATAAAGTCCGGACCGATGCCAATTACGAGCGGCTAAGCCGCTTGCTACTGGAGAACTACGATGTCGTCGACGCCGCCTTCGGCAGCCATAACTTACGCAGTCTCGCGCATGCCATTGTGACCGCTAAGCAACTCGGCGTGCCGTCTCATGGTTATGAAATTCAGATGCTTTACGGCATGGCCGAACCGATTCGCCGGGCAATCATTGAAAACGGCCGGCGGGTGCGCGTTTATCTTCCGGTGGGCGAACTGCTGCCGGGCATGTCCTATCTCATCCGGCGTCTGATGGAGAACACTTCGAACACCTCTTTTTTGCGCCAGACGTATGCGGAAAAGAGAGACGTGGAAACTCTGATCGCTTCGCCGGACGCGATAACGAAAGACAACGCCGGTCCGGCGCCAACGCCTCATCCTGCTGAAAATGCAGCGACGTTTCGTAATGAGCCGGCGGTGGATTTTTCACGGCAGGAAAATCGCGTAAGGTTTAGCCAGGCATTGGATTCGACCCGCGCGCAGATCAAACGCCAAACGAAAGCCACAAGCCTCGGTGCGTGGTTGGAATCTGTCGATCCGTCCAATCCGAAAGAAATAGTCGGCCGTGTTCGAGTGGCCAGTGTCGAAGACGCCGATCAGGCCATCGGTGCAGCAACTCGCTTTTTTCCGGAGTGGCGCGCCACGCCTGCCGAGAAGCGGGCGGAAATTATTGTCGCCGCGGCGGAAATTATGCGCCGAAAACGGTGGCAGCTCGCCGCGTTGGAAGTCTTTGAGGTCGGCAAGGGCTGGCGCGAGGCGGACGGCGATGTCATCGAAGCGATCGATTACCTGCAATATTATGCCCGCGAGATGCTACGGCTGGCCGATCCGCGCGTAACTCAAGAGCTCGCCGGTGAAACAAATCTTTATCTATACGAGCCCCGAGGCGTCGCCGTCATCATTGCGCCGTGGAATTTTCCTTTGGCCATTCTCACCGGCATGACGGCTGCAGCACTGGTGACGGGTAATTGTGCGATCATGAAACCGGCGGAACAATCGCCAATCATGGCTGCTCATCTGCTCGACATTTTGCGGCAGGCGGGAATTCCTAAATCAGCGTGCCAGCTGCTTCAGGGTGGCGGGGAACTCGGTGCCCACTTGGTGCGTCATGCAAATATTCATCTGATTGCGTTTACCGGCTCGCGCGAAGTCGGGCTGGAAATACTCCGGCAAGCGTATACCCACAGCCCCGGTCAGGCACACGTGAAGCGGGTGGTTTGCGAGATGGGCGGCAAAAACGCTCTCATTGTCGACAACGACGCCGATCTTGACGAAGCCGTCGTGCATATCATCGATTCCGCGTTCGGTTATCAGGGACAAAAGTGCTCGGCAGCGTCGCGTATCGTTCTTCTCGACAAGGTGCATGATCGCTTCTTAACGCGGCTGGTCGAAGCGGTCAGAAGTCTCAAGATCGGCCCGCCGATAGATGCGCGCAATTTTATCGGCCCGGTCATCACCGCCGAGGCCAAGGAGCGAATTGCCGGCTACATCGGCATCGGTAAGAACGAGGCCCGATGCGCGCTCGAAATGCCCGCGCCGGAAGAGGGTTTCTTCGCGGGCCCGGCAATTTTTAGCGAAGTCGACCCGCAAAGCCGGCTAGCTCAAGAAGAGATCTTCGGTCCGGTTCTGTCGATCATCAAAGCGCGCGACTTCGATCAGGCGCTCGATATCGCCAACTGTTCATCCTTTGCTTTGACCGGCGGTCTGTTTTCCCGTTCGCCGGCGCACATCGAGCAGACGCGCAAAGAGTTCCGGGTCGGCAACCTGTACATCAATCGCGGCATTACCGGCGCGGTCGTCGAACGCCAGCCTTTCGGCGGACTCAAGCTGTCCGGCATCGGCTCAAAGGCAGGCGGCCCGGATTACTTGCTGCAGTTTCTCGAACCCAGGACCATCTCCGAGAACACGCTGCGCCACGGCTTTGTTCCGCCGGAAGAACCAGGGAAATAGCCCTGCTTTGAGGAGTGACGCTCGGATCGCGTTATTCAAGCTCGAATCGTTCAAAATACCCCATAGGTTCGCCGGTTTCTGATAGTATAAGCTTGAGGTAAAGGATCATGAGCAATCCAATCATCGGTTTCATCGGTCTTGGCATCATGGGCAACCCCATGGCGCGAAATTTACTAAAGGCTGGCTATTCACTCGTCATCCATAATCGCAGCCGCGCCTCGGTGGAAGAATTGAGCGAGGAGGGAGCTCAAGCCGCTGTCAGTGCCAAAGAAGTCGCCGAGCGAAGTGAAATCATCATCACAATGCTTCCCGACTCACCGGACGTCGAGCTTGCTTATGCCGGCGAACAAGGAATCTTTTCGGGTGTGAAATCGGGAACTCTGCTCATCGATATGTCCAGCATCTCTCCGATCGTCGCGCGCAAGCTTGCCGCCGAAGCTGATAAGCGCGGCTGCGACATGCTCGATGCGCCGGTGAGTGGCGGCGAAGCGGGAGCGACGGCCGCGACCTTGTCGATCATGATCGGCGGCAAGACCGCCGCTGTCGAGCGGGCGATGCCGATCGTTCAGAGATTGGGCAAGAATATCGTTCATGTCGGCGACGCCGGCGCCGGGCAGATAACGAAAGCCGCCAATCAAATGGTCGTCGGAACGACGATCGCCATTGTCGGCGAAGCGCTCGTGCTGGCGGCAAAAGCCGGCGTCGATCCGGCTAAGGTTCGCCAGGCGCTGCTCGGCGGCTTCGCCCAGTCGAAAATTCTCGAGGCTCACGGGCAAAAAATGCTGGAGCGCAATTTCAAACCCGGCTTCCGTATCCGCCTGCACGAAAAGGACATGAAGATCGCCTTGGCTGCAGGATTTGAATACGGCGTGCCGCTCATGGTCACCGGCCAGGTGGCGCAAATGATGAGTGCCATGAAATCCATGGGTCACGGCGACCTGGATCATTCCGGACTGGTAAAGCTTGTCGAGGAACTGGCGCACGCTGAGTTAGCGCCAAACAAATAAGGATGTCTTCTTTTTCTGAAACGTTTCGCCGTCTTATTACCGCTCACGGGCAGAGCCGCGCAGCAAAAAGCGTCGAAGTTTTCGGCTGGCTGATACTGCTCGAAGGCACATTAGTCCTGCTTTCGCCACATTTCGTTGCACGTCTGCTATCTCTGCCGCCGCTCGTTTCACAGGCGGCAAATTATTTTCGGTTGGTCGGCCTCTTAGTCTGCGGGGTCGGTATGCTTTACATTGCGAGCGGTCGTTTGAATGCCGCAGGTTTTGTATTCGCATCGTTGCTTGATCGACCGCTTGTGCCGTTAGCGATGGCGATATTGTGGTATCTGGGAATTGTCCCCGGACCTTTGGCGCTGATATTTTCTTTTCAGGATTTTGGCAGTTTCCTATGGACTCTCAAGGCGTGGCGCGCCGAGTCATCGGATAGACGGTGAAAATCTTTCGCTGCCCGGGCGCCGCGGGCAGTTTCGCTTTAACAGTCGTAAAGACGTAAATAGGGTCAAGCCCTGCCTGGGTTTCAGATCTTAACGTTTATGATCGGATAGGGTACGTCATGCGAAGACTAGAAAATAAACCGAGTTCTGGCTGCAATCATTTCTGCAGAACATAATACAAATAAATCATCGTGCCATTCTGAAATCCCGAATAGATCGTCGATCCTTTCACGCCCGCGAATTCTTGAAAGGGTTTCAATAGCCAATTTTGAAAGAAAGCTCGAATAAGTAGAAGTTTTCTTTGATTATCCAGATCCAATGACCTGACAACGTTCGGTGTAATATCTTCTCGCTTGAGAATCTTCATGCCCGACTTCTCTATTTGACCATGTAGTATTGCAACATCATTTTTGTTGCGAAAATCAGTAATTCATGAATGACCAGTCTCTTGTCTGATAATGACCGGCTAACAATTGATACCATTGCCTCCAGAGCAACTTCTTTACATAGGGAGAGATGCCACTCAGGGCGAGAAATACTTTTATGAGCATAAGCTTTCGTTAGCTATATAGATCGGTATCAGTGTCGATGCTTTGCGAGTCATTCAGTGACACGCGGCCCAATTTGGTCAGCTAGTTAGTTTACTTTGGCTGAAGAGCCGCAGGGTCTTGTGCTAATAGAACCATACACGCGAAGTGAATTGAATTCTCCTTCAGTTCGATGTGACAGATAACAGCCGAAGCCGATTCGAATGGACCTATGCGTGTTTGAGTGAGCGACCAAGGTGATTCATCAAAAACAAAAGGGAGCTGCCGATGCCTTCTGTGGTTGCGCTATACCGCTATCCGGTGAAAGGATTTACGCCTGAAGAGTGATAGCTCGCATTTTCTGTCGATATGGGCAAGCACTCGCCAGCGCATCAACCCAACTCTTTCAACGCGGCTTCCGCCCTTTCCAGCCACAATCCCATTTCCATCTCCCGCATCATTGAGACACCGGTAGTCAGATGCTCCTCAGCTTTTTTTCGCTCTCCTTCGCAACGATAGAACCTGCCGAGACCCACATGACACCGGGCAATTAGCGGACGCATCCCTAGTTCCTCCGCAAGGGTCAGAGCTTGGCGATAGTCGTCTTCCGCCGCTCGAGGATCAGGGGAATCTTTCTGCGCTGCAACTTCGCCAAGCAGACGGAGGGCATATGCTTCGTTTCCTCGTTCCTTGTTGTTCCGAGACAGATCCAGAGCGTGCTGAGCGACTTCGATCCCTCTATCCCATTGGCTCGTAAAGAGATACGCCTCGCTCAGCCAGCAGCGATGGAGCTGGTCACGCGTTCCCGGCGCCGATTCATTGACCGAATGCTCCAAGAGCGGCAAGGCCTCGTCAACACGGCTTGTAAGGAGGTAACAATAGCCTAGCTCCGCTCTGACAAGAGATAAATGAAAGGGGGCCTGTGCGTTCGTACAAATATCGAGGCAACGGACCAGCAGCGGAATCGCTTTATTCGGCTCACCCTTCACGACATAGACATGACTTAGACGCGACAAGGCAGCGATCAAGCTGAAAGGCTGGCCAACCATTTCCGCGATGCGGACTGCTTCCTCTCCTTGAGCAACGCCCTCGGCGAATTCGCCTAGCTCGGCAAGTGAGACGATAAGCGGCACGCGGGTGACCGCAGAAGCCACACCGGTCAAGTTGCCAAACCGTTCGCCCATGGGCCTGCCTTCGATCAACGGTAGGCTCCGAGTGGCCAACTCAATGGCCCGTCGATAATTGCCCACCCAGCAATAGGCTCTGCTCAATCTGTGTTGCGCAACAACTTGAAGGGAAACATCGCTGAGTTCAGTTGCGATAGCCAAAGCTCGCTCTCCGGCTTCGAGCGCACGGGTGTTCATACCAACTGTTGCATAGTAGGCGGTCAAACCCGCAGCGATGCTCCCTCGCCTCCGCTTGTCTCCCAGCGCCTCGCTAATGGAGTCAGCCTGGCTTAAATACTCAACAATACGGCCTACTTCTCTTAACGTGTTCAGCGGTGGCTGGAGGTCCAGTCTCAGATCGACTGCCAACTCTAACGTTTCTCGATTTTTCGGAAGATGTCCGAGCGCCTCAAGTGCTTGTTCAAAATACATCACGGCCTCTCGGTTGGCAGAATGGGTACCCGCCTTTTGCCCCGCCTGACGAAGATATGCTACAGCCTTGTTCCATACCTCGCCCGCGCGATAGTGAATCCCTAAAGCGGCATAGTGCGGCTCCAAGTTCTCGGCGTAGACCTCCTCCAGCGCCTTAGCCACTAGACCGTGCAAGAGCTTCCGACGTGGCGGAAGAATCTGAGAGTAGGCCACTTCCCGGACCCGATCGTGGGTGAAGTCGAAATGTTCTTCCACCCCGTGGAGCACGCGCCGCCGCACCAGCTCTTCTACGCCCTCCGCCGTCTCAGCTTCTCCAAGACCTGAGGCACGCTCGAGGACGGCGAAATCGAACTCGCGCCCGACCACCGCAGCTACCGCCACAAGTCGTTTGGCCCGGTCGCTCAGCCGTTCCAGGCGTTGGGCGACGACCAGACGAACCTGCTTGGGGAGGGGCACGGTACTCTCCACCTCAAAGCTGTCACCGTCCTGGAGTGCGCGCATCGTCTCTACAATGATGAACGGGTTTCCTTGACTGCGCGCCCAGACTCCCTCTTCGAGCCTCGTCAATGCCGACTCCCCAACGCGCGCCTGTGCAAGCCGTCTGACCAGAGTCCCTGCCTCTTCCAGAGAGAGGGGCGAAAGAGTGAAAAAGACCGCCCCTCGACCTCGGTCCAGCTCCTGAAGAAGCTGGGAAAGGATCGGAGTTTCTGCGACCTCTTCCTCCCGCGCCGTGCCCACGAGCAGCACAGACCGGTGCTGGATCCGATGGCTCAAGAAGGAAAAGAGCCTGAGGCTCATTTCGTCGGCCCAGTGGAGGTCTTCGAGAACCAAGAGCACAGGCTGTCTTGACGCCAGGCAGTCTAAAAGATGAGCCACAGACTCAAACAGCCTAACTGCGTTTTGGGGGTCAGTGGCCAGTTCGAGCCCCGGGACCCCGAGCTCCGGGAACAACCGGGCGAGTTCGACTCTCCAGATGGGATCAAGGCTCTGAACAATCCGGGGGTCCTCGATCACTTTGTCGCCGCGCAACGCGTTGGTCCAAGGCCCGAATGGAAGGACCTGTTCGATCTCAAAAGCGCGGCCCACCAGAGCGAGGTCGCCTCCCCGGATCGCCTCGGCACAGATTTCCTCTACGAGCCGGCTCTTCCCGATGCCCGCCTCGCCTAAGATCGCTATCGTCTGCCCGCGGCCTTTGCGGGCTTCTTTCACCGCCTGACGCAATTGGGAAAGTTCCGCCTCCCGTCCGATTAGCGAGCTCTCAGGAGCATGGAACTGAAAACGAGTCGCCGTGGACTTGCGCCGTCGCGGACCTGCCTCAGGAATTTGTGGCATCTCCCCGGGAGATGTGGGGGAGGTCCGCCGAAGGATGTCTTGATAGAGCTGCTTTGTTTCCGGCTCGGGCTCTACTCCCAGTTCTCTCTGCAATACCTCAACACAACGCTGATATTGCATGAGCGCAGCACCTCGGCGGCCGCTTTTAAAGTACAGTCTCATGAGAATCTGGTGCACCGCCTCTTGCAGGGGATCCAACCCGAGGAGTCGCAGCCCAGTCTGAATGGCTGCCTCGTCGAGATCGTTCTTCAACTGATGCGAAAGAAGCCTCGCTAGGGCCTCCAGCGCCAGCTCGCGAAGCCGCTCGCGCTCTGTCATGAGCCATTCCTCGAACATCTCTTCTTTCACATCGAGACCTTCGAGAAAGTGACCGCGGTAGAGCGTTGTCGCCCGCTCAAGCGCAGGCGGAGAGCCATCTTCGACGAGCCGTTCGAACAGCACGGCATCCACCTCTACCGCTGATGGCGCAAGGGCAATGGTCTCCCCTTCGAGGACTAAGCATCTTGGGCTCGCATGAGACAAGGTCTTCCTGACGGAGGAAATGGCTTGCCGGAGACTATGTCGGGCCTGCTCCTCCTTTTTGTCTCCCCAGAGCAGCGCCGCAACTTTATCACGAGGATGGGGTTGTCCCGGCCTGAGAGCGAGATAAGCCAGAAGCGCCTGGGCTTTCTTCGTGGGAAGGGTCAAGGGCGGACCCGCCGAGAGTCGGCCTTCAAACCCTCCAAGAAGCCGAAGTGTGAGCAACCCCATACAAGCGGGAAAAACTATATCACCCTCATTTTTGACGGCCAAGTCCCATCTTGTCCGTCGTTTTTTGACACATTCTTTGACGAATCCTTGATGGGTACCTTTTAAAATCAGCGACAGAAACTAAAACCCACGGAAGGACGGACTACCAATGAAACGGACTGTATTGCGCGCCTTAACATTTACTATGATCATCGTATTCGGCATGCTTGGGAACTCATTACCAACAACCCAGCAGGCGACCCCCACAATAACCAAGAGCCCTTCAGAAAAAACCGGCGCGTCCCCGGATTCCGGTCCATTTTCTCTGGCGACTGCCGTAGTGAATCCGCTCAAAATCGATCCCAAACAACCGTCGCGCAAATATACGACCAAATCCGCTAGGGGCTATAATCTGGAAAGGGTAGAGGTGCTTGCGAGGAGTGTCACCTTCCCGCAGGTCATAAAGCAAGGTCAAGACATGATGAGTGTTGATTATCCGAGTGATGCAATTTTATGCCTGGATGCCGCTTATTATGCGGGGAAGGTAATGGGATTGATGTGGGCGATGGACAGGGACACGGTCGAGGAACATGAACTGTATTGGACCATTGACGATGCCGGCAATTTGTTTAACGAGTGTCTGATAGTCTTACTACAGCAAGCCTTCGCTGATCAAAACGCAAGCGATAAGAATCAGCTACAGGATGTCAAAGAAGAACTCGCTGAACAGATACAGATCATTCAAGGAAAGCTCAGAAAAGCTCAAAATGTAAAAATCAAAGGTGCTGAGCTTTCTGTCGGTGGACGTTTCTAAGGAGTCGCAACGCACTGTCAAGAAGGGGTTGTGATCAGAGGGAGTTAAGGTGGGGATTTTTCGGATCGGTAATATACTAGTCAGTATACTCATTGGTTAGCCACCAAGAACGATCTGGCAGGGATGAATATCGAAAGGAGGATGCCATGAGATTATCGCAATTACTGTTTCTTGTTCTGACGGGCTTGGCGTTGTCACTACCGGCCGACACGCTCTACGCCAAGGAGTGCTACGCGCCGGACAAACTTGCACAGGAGCGCGCGTTCTCACGGGCGGTGAGCACGGAGGGCGGGAAAATCGTCTGGCTCGGTGGGCAGGTGGCCACGAATCCGGCTGCGGATTTCGAAACCCAGGTACGTCAAGTGTTTGCGAGCCTCGACAAGACGATCAAGGCGGTCGGCGGCGGGCTCAAGGACGTGGTGACGATGACAGTGTTCATCCTCGACAACAAGTCGGGCGACCGCTTCACCGAGATCCGCAAGGAGATCTTCAAGGAATGCTTTCCCGCGAGCGCGCTGATCACCGTCAGCGGTTTCGCGAGGGCGGGACTGCTGATCGTAATCCAGGGCATCGCGGTGATCGGCGGCAAATAGTCATTGAGGGAGAAAAGGGGTCTTTTTGATGCCTAACTTGGCGCTTCAGACCGATCGCTAACAGCGCCGGTTGAGCGTGAACGTTAGCCTGTAATTGAATTGAATTCTTCTTCGACTCAATCCTGCAAGATTTGCCTGAAGCGTCGTTCAGTTCAATGCTGGGACAATAATCGCGTGCTATGTCGATGAGAAGAACTTGTTTCTCCGGGAGTTTACACTTTGCCAAATCGCTCGCAAAAATCGGCTTTCAGCTTGTCGTCAGATATCTCTTTGCTAAGAGACTCAAGGAGTTTTTTAAGCCGCGTCTGCGGAAAGTTTTCCATGGACTCGTCGAAGGCCCTCACGTGATCACGAACAATCAGTGATGCTATGCTCCCCATGACGTTGGTGAGCTTACTGAACTCAGCGATCATACGGTCAAAAGTGTCGTGCGACACCGTTTCGCGAGCGGCTTCCGTTACGATGGACGTTACTCCCGCAGCCTGAAAGTGGGAAGTGGTCGGTTTCTCTTCGCCTGTTTTCAATTGCTCCCCTGCGACAACGGTGCTGATAGCTTGCGCCTTAATACCAACCAAAGCTTCTGCCTTACTGTTCTTTATCCCATTCGTTCGTGGTTTTAACTGGGCGTGGAGATCGATTGCCTGCCTATTTCGGTCTTGGTCGGGCCCTTTGATGGTCGAGTCAATTCCAGCAAAGATCTGCTTGGTCTGACTAAGCTGGGCTTGCAGCGTAGCGATCTTTATCTTGAGACCCTCGATCGCCTGCTCGGCATGTTGGGCCTCACTCGCCGCTTCTCCTTTTGTCTGCTGGATCGCCAACTCCGACTGGCTTACCTGCTCTACCAGGACATCTATTTTGGACTTGAGATCGTTTACGTCGGATTCTCGACTTTCCAGAGCTTCTTCTTTCTTCTTCACTACACTCTGTAAATCGCGGATCTCGGTGCTGAGATTTTCTTCCATTTCGTGGCTGGCCGCGTCTTTTCTATGGACCGTGTCCTCCGTCTCTCTAAGCCTAGCCTCTAGCACGGTGATGTTTGCCTTGAGACCCTCGATCGCCTGCTCGGCATGTTGGGCCTCATTTGCTACCACAGCTTGATCGTTACTAACCGCCGCCTTCAACCTATTGATTCCGCCCACAAAGATTTTCTCAAGCTCCTCCACTGCATCATTTAAACTGCCGTTATTACCTTTTGTCCGAGCGGAAACCATGATTTCGGGTTTCCTCCGATGTAAAGTCCCTCGCACTACTCCTCTGACTGATTGATATACGTTGCTCATATTTCCTCCCAGGCGCTTCAGTGTCCGAAATTTTGTCAGGGTTTGTCAATAGTAAACTTCGCATCCCACTACGCTACGACCAAATTCTCTGGGTTCGAACTGAATTCTCCATCAACTCAGCCCGACGTGAAAGCAAACTCAAGCGTCGCACAGTTCAATCTTGTGACACAAAGAAGTAGTGGTAAGGCGGTTCGTAGTCCGGCTGGTGATGAATTAACCTGCTCCGCGCAGGTACATTGGCAGTACACTGACCAGTGTATTGTGGTGGATTCGAGCCGTCGTGTTTGACAAGTTATTGAGACCGAGTAATTTTGGCATCAGTGTGAGTCTTAATTACCGTAATAACCTGATTGGGCGGTCAGGAGCGAATGAATGAATTCGGTCATCGCCATTCACCCATACAAGGTGGAAGGCATGTGGGTCTTCGATGACCCAGCAGTAGGGCTGACGCAAGAACCCTTCGTATCAGGCGCGGACGCGATCATCGATCGTATGGTTGAAGAAATTCCTAATGCCGAGTTGGGCTTCACCTTGGTGTTCTCGGCACAACCGTTTCCCGGGTTTCAAGCTGAGTTCGAGTGGCGACGCACAGAGTTGAGTGGAAATTGGTACTACTGCTCTGCGTTAAAAATGGAGGGCTGGCTCTGTCCCGCTCTATTTAAGTACTTTGATTCAGCGCCAAAGAAGATCTATGCGCAGTTCCGTCCGAAGACCGCCCAATAACGCGTTTCAATGGACGCGCCCAAAGCCGCACGTCGCTGAAGGGGACGTTGAGCCAGACAGGAGTCGCGTGTGAACACAATGTCCAAAACATGTTTGTGTTCGAGATCGAACGTCAGGCTCGCGTGGGATGAATCAAGGAGTTGAAAACAACGTATTGACGCATGCAACCCTGACCCTAACCTTCCAAGAAAGGGGCGATAGATATGCAACATCAGAGCAACGGTTTCCAGTATCTCGGGTGTTTTCTGGCCTTAGTAATAATTCACGCCTATCTTCTACTGGGTTTAGCCGGAGCACAGACTGTCTATTATGAAGGCAAGACCGTTACCATCCTGAGGGGTGGATCGCCGGGCGGCTATGGAACCCTGCAGGCGCAAGCGCTGATGCCTTATTTGAAAAAATATATTCCGGGCAATCCGTTCATTTTCATCGAACACATGCCGGGCGCCGCGGGTAGGAAGGCGGCAAACTTTATCCACTCGGTGGCCAAACCCGATGGGCTCACTATAGGTGCTGTCGGAAATGTTCTGGTGAGCGGACCAATTCTGGGGCTGGCCGGGACCAAATACGACCTGGATAGGCTGATCTATCTTGGTTCTACCGAGAGTGGTCGCCCGACGGCACTCGGCACGAGAAAAGAAGCTGGGCTAGACAGCTTAGAGAAACTCCGCGCTGCAAGTGGCACCAGGATTGGCGCACATTCGGTCGGCCACATTACCTACGTTACCGGGCGCATATTCGCTTACCTGCTCGGAGTAAAGGAACCAAGGTTTGTCGTCGGCTATTCAGCGCCCGAAAGAGATGCCGCACTGATGGCAGGCGAGGTAGATGCCGGCACCATGTCTCCGTCGACCATCCAACAAAATCCTGCTCTCCTGGAAAAGGTCCATCTCCATGCCCTGGTCAACCTTCCTCGGGGCAAATATCATCCTGTCTATCCGCCCGGCGTTCCAGAAATCGACGTTTTCG
>WHTF01000034.1 GCA_009379725.1 Deltaproteobacteria bacterium | reverse complement strand
AGAAGTCAAAAAGACCATGGTCCAAGATCAGGTCGTGCGCAATATCGACGCTTAGCCGCGATCTCCAGGAGTCACAGGGTGCGGCGTTTAAACTCCCAGACGCTTATTCTGGTCGGGGCTATCGTCTTGGTCCTGTACTTGGCGGGAGTTCCCCTCATTATGCTGCTTTACGGCAGTTTAAGGAGCGCGCCCATCGGCGAGCCAGGCGCGACCTTCACGATCCAGAATTACGTCCGGGCCTACTTCGACAAGGAATTTTATCTCCTCTTCCTGAATTCGCTCTATTTTGCCGTTGGAACCTGCGCAGTGACCTGTTTTATCGGGACGTTTTTGGCATGGGTCAGCGAACGGACCAATACGCCTTTAAAAAAACTTTTTATTGTGATGGCGTTGATCCCATTCATTATCCCGGGAATTCTCAGCACCATCTCATGGATTCTTCTTCTCAGCCCTAAAATCGGCTTGATTAATCTGACCGTCAAGGGGCTTCTCGGCCTGGAGTCCGCGCCTTTTAATATCTATTCCATGTGGGGGATGATCTGGGCGGAAGCCATCCACGATTATCCTCTGGTGTTTCTTCTTATGTCCGCAGCTTTCCGCAACATGGACACGTCCCTCGAAGAGGCCGCGCTGACTGCCGGCTCGAGCACGTGGACGACCTTCAAGAAAATTACGCTACCCTTGATGCGACCCGCCATGTTCAGCGTGCTGCTGATCGTTTTTATTCGCGGGATCGAGGCTTTTGAAGTGCCGGCTCTCATCGGCGTGCCGGCCAGGATATCCGTTTTCACGACAAAAATTTTCCTCGCCATCCATCAATTTCCATCTGACTTCGGACTGGCAGGCTCCTATGCGGTCACGCTGTTGGTCATTAGCACGGCGGGAGTCTTGATTTACGGCAAGATTACACGGCGGGAGGAGCGCTACGCCACTGTAACCGGCAAAGGCTATCGACCTAGAGTTATTGACCTCGGTAAGTGGAAATATGTAACCTGCGCGCTCTCGTTCTTGATATTCTTTCTCGCCGTGATCCTGCCCGTCTTTGTGCTGCTGTGGTCCTCGTTCATTCCTTACTATGGCATTCCGTCGCGCGAACTCATGGCCAAGATGACCTGGGCCAATTACCAGTACGTTCTGAATTATCCGCTTGCCTTGACTGCGTTCAAAAATAGTTTTTATCTTTCGGTGGGATCAGCCACCTTGGTTATGCTGCTCACTTCGGTGATCGCCTGGGTTACGGTCAAAACCAAGCTTCCCGGTCGGGCGCTCTTAGATAACATGACCTTCATTCCCATTGCTATGCCCGGCATCGTTTTGGGAGTCAGCTTGATTTGGGTCTATCTCACGTTGCCGATCCCAATCTATGGAACCATTTGGGTTTTGCTGCTCGCCTATATCACCAAGTTTATGCCTTATGGTATTCGAGCGGCGTCTGCTTCGATGATCCAGATCAACAAGGAACTTGAAGAAGCGTCATTTACGTCGGGCGGCACCTGGTTTCATACATTTCGCAAGATTATTTTACCGCTGTTGATGCCTGGGTTTATCGCCGGGTGGATTTATATCAGCATCATCGCATTGCGGGAGCTTTCCACATCGATTTTGCTCTATTCTTATAACAGCACGGTGCTTTCCATCATGGCGTTTGACTTATGGGAAGGCGGACAATACACCTACGTTTGTGCGTTGGGGGTTCTGATGGTTCTATTGCTTCTTGGGATGGCTTTTGTCGCGCGTAAACTGGGGGCAAAAATAGGGATCGCGCAGTAAAGTGCTGGAATCTCAATAACTCGCCGCCGATGGCGGGTAGCCGTCGGCCAATCGGGGAGGAGAAATGGCAGATAGTAAAGACATGGTCCAGATCGAGTCGTTGGAAAAGTATTTCGGCGAAGACAAAGAACGTGTTCACGTGCTCAAGGGCGTATCGCTGAACATACCCGAAGGGTCGCTCTATACCTTTCTCGGCCCGAGTGGTTGCGGTAAGACTACGACGCTGCGCTGTGTTGCCGGTCTTGAACGACCGGACGGCGGAAAAATCAGCATTGGCAGCCAGACTGTGTTCGCCTCGGGCGAGCGCGTTTACGTTCCGACCAATAAACGTCCCATCGGCATGGTGTTTCAATCGTATGCGATCTGGCCGCATATGACGGTCGCGGAGAACGTTGCATATCCCCTGACGATTCAACGCCGGCCAAAGGCCGAGATTAAGCAGAGGGTGCTGGATGTTCTGAAGATCGTCGGTCTTGACGGTTTGGAAGATCGACCGGCGCCGAAACTCTCCGGCGGCCAGCAGCAGCGGGTTGCGTTCGCGCGGGCGCTCGTGAATGAACCGAAGGTGATGTTATTGGACGAACCTCTGAGTAACCTGGATGCTAAACTGCGGGTCCAGATGCGCTCTGAGATCAAATCGCTGCAGCGACGAACGAGTATAACGACAATCTTTGTCACACACGACCAAGCGGAAGCCTTGGCCATTTCAGATCAGATCGCCGTCATGCACGGCGGAACCCTTATCGAAGTGGGCTCGCCGCACCAGCTGTACACACGCCCGAAACGGCGCTTTACGGCAACATTCTTGGGTCTTACCAATCTCATCAACGGTAAAGTCCTTGACGTCGATGGCGACGGAAGGCCCGGCAGGATGGAGACCAAAAAAGGGATTTTGAGCTTTATCCCGGCGCCCGGACTCAAGAAGGACCAGGCGGCGGTGATCTCGATCCGACCGGAAAACATTCCGCTGTATAAGGACAAGCCGCAGAGTTCGGAAAATGTTCTCGAAGGAACTGTCAAAGAAGCGATCTTCATGGGGGATGCTTATCAGTGCAAGGTCGCGGTTGGCGATGACCTGTTGGCCGTGCACACCCACCCATTTAATGCGGTGCATCCCGGTGATAAAGTTTTTCTCCACTTGGATCCCAAGAGTTGCAATGGATTGCCGGCGGACGATACCGAAGGTGTTGATGAAACAATGTTGGCGGACTAGTATCTAGTATAAGGAATCGCCAAGGCGAAAGGAGAATTTACTAATGACAGCACTTGAGGCTAGAAAATTAGCCGAAGATGAAATGAAAGCCGGTAAAACACCGAAGTACACTGATTTACGCGACTGGCTCGAGATCGTCGATAGTATCGGCGAGTTGAAAAAAATCGACGGCGTCGATTGGAATCTTGAAATGGGCACCCTCGCGGAGCTTCTTTCGCGCGAGACTAAAAGTGGGGCTGTGCCGGCGGTTCTTTTCGATAATGTTCCCGGATATCCGAAAGGATTTAGAACTCTGTTCGCCCAGAATGCCTCGTTTAAGCGTATGGCGTTGAACTTGGGTCTGCCGATGGAGCTATCCAACCTCGACCTGGTGCGAGCCTTCCGTCAGAAGCTCGTCACGCACGAACCGATCAAACACAAGGTCGTAACCAAAGGCCCGATACTGGAAAACGTCGATTCGGGCGACAAGGTCAACCTGCTCAAGTTTCCCGTGCCGTTTATGCACGAACTCGATGGCGGCCGATTCATCGGTACCGCTTGCCTGGTCACCACTCGGGACCCAGACGAAGGCTGGGTTAATTTCGGTGCTTATCGCGGCATGGTCCATGACGAAAAGAGCATGGGCCTTTACATTTCGCCCGGCAAGCATGGAAGCATTCAACGCGCCAAGTACTTCGAACGCGGCAAGCCCTGCCCTGTTGTCATCTCCGTCGGCCAGGACCCGGTCCTTTTTATGGTCTCCGGTAATGAGATCGATTATGGCGTGGGTGAATTTGATTATGCCGGCGGCCTGAAGGGCGCCCCTATTGAAATCATCGAAGGGAAAGCCACGGGCTTACCGTTTTCCGCGAACGCGGAAATCGTTATCGAAGGATGGATGGATCCAACCGATCGAAAGACCGAAGGGCCCTTCGGCGAATGGACCGGTTATTATGCCAGCTCGAGCCGTCCGGAACCGGTCGTGCGAGTGGAAAACATATACTACCGCAATGATCCAATCCTTTGTTGCGCCCGTCCTGGCAGACCGCCGTCAGATTATTCGATCGCCAAATGTATGGTGAAGGCAGCCTTGATTTGGGAGCAGGTCGAGAAGTGCGGCGTGCCCGACGTGAAAGGCGTCTGGTGTCATGAAGCCGGCGGTGGTCGCTTGTTCAACATTATTTCGATCAAGCAGCGTTATCCGGGCCACGCCCGCCAGGCGATGCTCGCCGCCTCGCAGGTACATGCCGGCGCGTATCTTGGCCGCTACGTGATTGTCGTTGACGAGGACATCGATCCGACCAATACCTTCGACGTCTTGTGGGCCTTGGCTAGCCGGTCCGATCCGGTGGAGTCCATCGAGATCCTGCGCCGTTGCTGGAGCGGTCCTCTCGATCCGCGCATTCACCCGAGCAAGAAAGGTTTCAACTCTCGCGCGGTCATCGACGCATGCCGTCCATTCGAATGGATGAAGGAGTTCCCGCCGGTGGCGGAGTCTTCGCCTGAGCTCCGCGAGAAGGTTTACAACAAGTGGAAGAAAGTCATCGAAGGCTAAGAAACCTTCGGTTGTAATAGGCAAGAGGGCGGTTGCATCATGCGGCCGCCCTTTTGCATTTAAGGCGCTTGAGCAGTCTGCTGACTTTGGACTCGGCGCGTATTCGAGCAAAAAGGAGTGAGACCATGAAACTAGACGGCCAGGCAGCGATCATAGTGGGCAGCGCCCGAGGAATAGGCGAGGCCATTGCTCGTATGTTTGCTGACGAAGGAGCACGTATCTTATTGGTGGATATTGAAAGCATGAAGCGGGAGCTCGATGCCGTGGCTCAGTCGATAAACCAGCAGGGCGGCAATGCGATCGCCATAGTTGCTGACGCTACGGTCGATGCCCAGGTAAATAGGATGGTAAATGAGGCCGTACGGAAATTCGGGAAAATCGATATTCTGGTCAATAGCGCCGGGCTCAGAGGGCCTCTTGTAACGGTACCGGAGATAACCGAGCAGGAATGGGATTTAGTCCTTTCGGTTAACTTGAAAGCAGTGTTTTTGTGTTGCAGAGCGGTTTTGAAAGTCATGATGAAACAGAAAAGCGGCAGTGTCGTCAGTATTTCCGGCACCGCAGGGAAGGAAGGAATGGCTCTGCGCGGTTCTCTGTGTGCCGCTAAATGGGGACTATTGGGCTTAACTCAGACGATCGCTAAAGAGGCTGGCCCTTACGGCATCAGAGCTAACATCATTTGTCCGGGCGGCATGGACGAACCGGACCTCCGAGTCATGTATGCGGAGCGAGCTAAAGGTTTAGGAATGGAGTTTTCGCAGTTAGAGAAAAGCGTCTTAGAACTGACGCCTCTGCGAAAATATGCAAAACATGAAGAAGTCGCCAAAGCGGCTCTGTTTCTAGCGTCTAGCGACTCTTCTCATACCACCGGTGAATCGCTTAATGTATCGGGTGGTCGTTTGATGAATTAGATCATGGCCTAATCGCGAGGTTTGCTGCATTACGGGTCGTGTACCTGGGATGACCTGTATTAGAGCTTCGTTGCAATTCGCTCGGTAAGCACGACTTCTTTGGCTGTGACCCGCGCTCGGTAGGGGAGTGCTTCGACGCCCGCTTTTATTGCTCTGCGCAACCAGCGGCCGTACTCTGAATCGATTTCGTCGGCAGGCCGGAAATAACTGCAATCGCTTCGTTGGATGACGAAGACCACGGCGGCCCGATGGCCCTTTTTGCGAAGGCGCATCAGCTCTTTGAGGTGCTTTGTGCCGCGCTCGCTCACGGCATCCGGGAAGGCTGCGGCGCCATCAATGGCAAGGGTCACGTTCTTAACCTCAACGAAACAGAAGCCGGCGCTGCCTTCGAGACGCAAATCCAGGCGGGTACCTTGGGTAGTGACGACCTCACGACGAATGGTATGATAGCCTTGCAGTTCACGGATGACGCCCTTTTCGATGGATTCTGCGACCATGCGGTTCGGATGAAGAGTATTGATGCCGACCCAGGTCCTGCCGACTTTCACAATTTCCCAGGTAAACAGTAAGCGCCGGCCCTCCTTTGTGCAGGGTGAAATATAGACTGTGCTGCCGGGCCGGTTGCAGCCCATCATGCTGCCGGTGTTGGTGCAATGAGCGGTGATGATTCGACCGTCGGATAAACGTACATCGGCAAGGAAACGTTTGTAACGTTGAATCAGGGTGCCGCGAATGAGCCGATCAGGAAAACGCATGCCGAGAGTTATAGCTCAAGTGCCCGCCGATTCCCAATACAGTCGGCATTAGTCATCTTGGGATCTCACTTTAGATCAACAAATTCTTTGGCCCGCTGTAGACACCGAGGAGTGTAAGCTGGGTGGATCGAGTCTCTCGCGTGCCGATTGAGCGCCGTCGAAGAATTTCCTTCCTCGGTCCGTCACTTCGGCGAAGGCCGGGGTTCAGGTTAAAAACACATCGGTAAGACGCCGTCTATCGGATCTCGTCAGCCATCAAGAGACATTCAGGGAAGAAGGTACGGGTGTCAGAAGTTCCGTTTCCTTGCACCCGAAAGATCACTTTGTTAGGTTCAACGGAAATTCTTCTTGGACGGAGAGACAATGGCAAAGCAAGTTTTCAAGTATGTCGGTCAGAGCGTTGCGCGAGTCGATGGTATTGAAAAAGTTACCGGTAAGGCGAAGTTTCTTGGCGATCTGATTGTGCCGGGGATGCTCTGTGGAAAAATTCTCCGCAGTTCCTATGCGCACGCAAAGATTGTCTCCATCGATACGTCGAAAGCCGAAGCGCTGCAAGGAGTCGTTGCCGTGCTGACGGCAGCCGATATCGCCGATCTCAATGCCATTTACAGCGGCCGTCCGGTGATCGCGATGCATAAGGTTTGCTACGTCGGTGAACCGGTGGCAGCCGTTGCGGCGACGGAGCAGGCTATAGCCGAAGAGGCGGCGGAGCTGATCGATGTGCAGTATGAAGAACTTCCGACCGCGGTCGGGATCGATGCGGCGCGCGCCCCAGGCGCCGCGTTGATTCACGAGGGGCACAGCGACAATATCTGCAGTCATGAGAGTGTCGCCCGCGGTAGCGTTCAAGAAGCATTCGCCCAGTCTTATCTAGTCGTCGAAGACGACTTTACCTTTCCGATGGTTTATCACTACGCAATGGAACCGCATGCCGTAATTGCCCATTGGAACGAAGATGGAGTCACCGTATGGTCTTCGGCGCAGCATCCTTTCCAGGTACGCAACGATATTGCCAAAGTCTTTGGCGTACCGACGTCGAGAGTGCGAATGGTCATTTCCTATCTAGGCGGAGGCTATGGCAGCAAGTCGTACACGAAGTTCGAACCCTTGGTGGTGGCTTTGGCGCGCAAGGCCAAGGCGCCGGTACGGGTATCTAACTCCGTCGGTGAATCCATGCTCACGGTTCGGCGTCATGCGGCGAAAGTAAGAGTCAAGACCGGTTTCAAAAATGACGGCGCCATCACGGCGCGCGAGGCCGAAATTTATCTCGACACGGGAGCCTATGACGACAATGGCCCCGCCGTTACCATACGCGCAGCAACGCGCGTGCTCGGTCCTTATCGCATCCCCAACATTCTTACTCACGCGTACTCGGTTTATACCAACTCCGGTTCGGCCGGTTCGTTTCGCGCCATCGGCGCGCCTCAGGTAATTTTTGCAGGAGAGTCGCAAATGGACATCGCGGCGATGCGTCTGGGTATGGACGCGGCGGAATTGCGCTTGAAAAATTTGTTAAAGAAGGGCGAGGAGTTGCGCCCGGGTCTTAAAGGCATCGATGCCGATTTGCATTATGGCCTGAAGAAGCTTGTGGTTGCGAGCCAGTGGAAGAAATCGGCGAAAAAGAAAAATAAGCCGGTAGGTTTGGCCTGCGCGGTGACCAATGCCGGAGCGACGCCGGTTTCCGTGGCGATGGCGCGCCTGCAGTCCGACGGTATTGTAAATATCCTCGCCGGCAGCACGGAAATGGGGCAAGGAGTGCGCACCGTTCTTTCTCAAATCGCCGGCGAAGAACTTACCATTCCTCTAGATCAAATACGGGTGCTGGGTGCCGATACAAAAGTGACGCCCTATGATAGCTCTACCGGTTCGAGCCGGTCGACAACCTGTATGGGAAATGCCGTGCAGGGCGCGGCACGAGATTTGAAAAAGCAACTGATCGCTATCGCCACCGAAACATTTCGCGTGCCGCAAAATCAAATCAAACTCCAGGACGGGTCACTGATCAGCGGCGAGGCGCGACTTACGTTCAAAGAGGCACTCGAGCGCCGCTTCGGCGCGGGTTCAGGGGGAGAATTAATTGGACACGGTGAGACTACCCCGGCGATCACGGACAACAAGATGCCGGTTTTTTGGGAAGTCGGTATGGGCATGGTCGAACTCGATATCGACGAGGATACCGGCAAGGTCAGTATTAAACGTTTAATCTCGGTGGCCGACGTTGGCAAGGCGATTCACCCTGAAGGCTGCGTTGGCCAGGAAGAGGGCGCGGCTATGATGGGTATCGGCCACACGCTCATCGAACAGATGGTCTATGATGCCAGCGGCAACTTGCTCAATCCGAATCTGGTCGATTATCGTGTGCCGAGCTTCAACGATATGCCGGAAGACTTTCACACGGTATTGGTCGAAAACCAGGACGGGCCAGGTCCCTATGGAGTCCGTGGTATCGGCGAAGGCGGGCTGCTATCGATTGCCCCGGCAGTCTGCAATGCCTTGGAGCGGGCTACCGGAGTTCGCATCAAAGATCTGCCGCTGACTCCCGAGCGTGTCTGGCGCGCGCTCAAAGACGCGAAAGAATAGATTTCCTAACTATTTTGCCGGATAACAAATCGGTACCGTGCAGCAGGTGTAGAACTGAAATTGCGCCTCTGCGATGCCGTGCCGCGCATGGTGAATCGATGTGCGTCAATGGCTTTTGAGTGTAGACGAGCGCCCTAAGGGCGATTGTTGTTTCGTTCCGCTAGGTATTATTCCAGATTGCTATTCGGCTGCAGCTACAAAGGTATCTTGATCGAAATTTGTGTGCCTGCTCCAGGTGCGGATTGAAAAGTGAGCTCGCCGCCGATTCTTTTAATCCTCTCACGCATGCTTTTGAGACCGTAGTGGGTGCCGCCTTCGGCCGCTGACATGTCGAACCCGACACCGTTGTCGCTTAGGGACGCGACGCAAGACGTTCCATCTCGGGATAAGGACAAGGTCAACTGAGAAGCCCGCGCATGGCGTACGGCATTGAGAACGCCTTCTCTTAGCGTAAAGTACAACTCTCGTTCGATCTCGTACGGTAGGTCGCGCGCAACGACAGAGCAGTGAAAGTCCAAATCGAAAGCGGTACGCGCCCGGAAAATATCCAGCTCTGCTTTGAGTCTTCGCTCCAACGAACCTGCGGCGAGTTTTACTGGCTCTCGAGTTTCGGCGAGAATATTGCGAATCTCGACGATGGCCGTATCGATTTCCTTTTCGATCGTCTCCAGCTCCCGCTCGAGAAATTTTTGATCGGTCAGAAACTGATTGCGACAAACTTCAGCCCTTAGCTTGACGCTCGACAAAAGTTGCAACGCGCGGTCATGGAGCTCGCGGGAGATCCGTTGCCGCTCTTCGGTAAGAGCGGCGGTTGCAGCTTTGTCTTCCAGCTTCGCTTTATTTCGGAAGTGCTTTTTCAAAGTCCCTGCCCGTTCGCATCCTGGCAAACTCTCACTTTGATCAGTCGAACGCGCCTCGAACAAACAAGCTCTCCAGGGGCGGAGTTTCCTTTAACAGTCCTTGCTCTACCTGATAACGGCCGAGGGCCAGCATGGTGCGCTTTTCCGTTTCACCGAGGACGTACGCGTAGGGATCTTCGCCTAAGACTTCCTTTTCACGCTCGTATCCTGCTAATTGCTCGGCAGTCAAATATTTCGTCGAAAGCTTTTTTGCCTCTTTGAAGGCCTCCAAAAGCTTAGCCGGCAAGTCCGGATATTTCTCGATCGTCTCCTCTTTGAGAGCGATCAGATGGATGATCGGATAAATGCGTTTCTCTCGAACATAACGGATAATTTCCTCGGTATCGTCGAAGAGCGGTTTTACGCCGGGATACTCGCCCATGCTTTTCGGCAGCACGCCGCCGCCGAAAAGACCGGGATAACCGGAATCGCCGGCAACCAGTGCGGCATGCAATTCCCCCCGAGACAGCAATTGGGACAAGTGCGATTTCTCTTGGCCGAACGGCGTCGGAGGATCGAGCCGTTCGACCTTCACGGGCAGATCGCGGCCGATATAGACTTCTCGCCCCGACACGTACCACTGCATATCGGTGGTTTTCAGGTTGTGAGCGTCAAGGAGAAAACCGCGGGCCCAGACCACGGCTGTGGCGCCGTAGCGGAAGCAACCGATTTTTTTCCCCTTGAGCTCGCCGGGATGGGTTAGCTTGCCTTCGCAATAAAAAATGTTGCGTTGGCGTGGCCCACGCTCGAAGAAAATCGGCAGCGCCAGAAAACGCATTGCTTTTTCTCGGGTTCTGAGGAATGTCGCCGCGGAAGTTTCACCGACATCGAAATGGCCGTTGGTGAAGAGGTAGTGTCGCTCGCCGGGACTCACGTCATGCTTTATCTGCAGCTCATAGCCGTCGAGACCGATCTCTCCTTCAATCAAGGCCCGTATGCGCGGCTGATAAGGCAGGCCCATTGTTATCACTGGTTTTGCCACGTTACCTCCGGATGCCGACGTCGCCTGGCCGAGCGGCACCTCATGATGCCGGCCGGCTATTGGGAGAGATGTCTGTTCAAAAACTCCAAAGTTCGTGGCCAAGACGCTTCGTCAGCATGACGGCGATAGCTTTCGCTGGTGCTGTCCATAAAGGCATGGCCGGCGTTTGGATAAGAATAAAATTCGTGTGTCTTGTTAAATTTCGTCAGTTCAGCGTCGAGTTTTTGCATATCTTCAGGGGAAGGATTTTTATCCTCCGCGCCGAAGTGACCTTGAAGCGGGCAGTGAATTTCTGGAGTACGCTCAAATGGCGAGGGGATGTCACGGCCCCACGCGCGAAACGTATTGCCCGCATAGTAGGCCACAGCGGCTTTGAACCGCGGGTTAGCAGTGGCCATGAGATAAACCACGCGCCCGCCCATGCAAAAGCCGATGATTCCCAAACGGTTTCCGTCAACGGCGCTTTGAGATTGCAAAAAACTAACTGTTGAGTTCACGTCGTTGATCACTTTTCGATCGCTCAGCCGAGACCGGCGCGTGATGATATCATCCGTGCAATCCAGACCATCGCGATGATAAAGATCCGGCGCCGCCGCGCCATAGCCGGCCTGCGCTAACCGCGCTGTCATACTCTGTACGAACGGGTCGACCCCGCCCTGGTGTTGGATGACGACTAAACCGGGAAAAGGACCGGATCCTTCAGGCAGGCTCACGTGCATGCGCATTGCGCTGTTGTCCGATTCTATCTGTTGCCAATTCGATGCGGCCATTCTGTTCTCCTGAGTTAGCAGCCGTGTACCCCAGCCGCTCAAACCTGTCAAGCCGGTTTTTTCGGTTCCCACGCCTGATCTAAGATCGATATAATTTCGTTCAAATTTTTAATGCGTAAGGAGCCATTCGGTGATGTATTCGAGCCTCGATCGATGAGCACTCCTTTTACTCCGGCATTGACGGCGCCACAGAGATCGGTTTCTTCACTATCGCCCACATGCATCGCCTCTGCCGGCGTGAGGTTGTGTTGCGTTAACGCCTTATCGAATATTTGCCGAGTAGGTTTGGCATAACCGACTCGACTTGAAATAAATATCTCTTCTAACCATTGGGCCACACCGAGTCCTTCGAGTATACCGATTAGGCGGGAATCAAAATTGGAAATGACGTCTAGAATCAGGCCGCGTTTTCGCAAGGCAGGTAAAGTCTCCGAGACTTCAGGATAAAGCGTCCAAGCTTCCGGTTGGGCAAAGTAAGCAAACAGTTCGGCAAAAAAACGATCAAATTGATCGAATCGTCCCCATGGCTCGAAAACGCACTGTACCCGCTGTTTCCACCATTCGCGCTCGAGCCATTCGATGGAATCCATCGAAACGGCGGGAAAGGCAAGCGGCGGCGATGCATCGAAGCAAACTCGAAAACGCTCGGCAACTTCTGTGCTAGAAGCTTCCACACCGTATTTTTCCGCAACCAAAGCGTAGGTTTGACCCACCGATCTCAACGGTTTTATGAGTGTCCCCGCAGCGTCGAAAAAGACTGCTTTGATTGCCATATCAGCGATTTATCTCTTGCCGACTCCGAATTGCAACGACGGTATCATTCTCTATAATAGAAATCGATGGATAAGAAGAAGGCCTTGATCATTGTCGATGTCCAGAACGATTTTTGTCCGGGTGGTGCTCTAGCGGTGCGGGGTGGCGATCGGGTGGTACCGATTCTAAATCGTTACATTGAGAGATTTGCTCGAGCCGGCGCGCCGATCTTTGTTACCCGCGACTGGCATCCGTCTGAAACCAACCATTTCAATACGGGCGGGGGACCATGGCCGCCTCACTGCGTCCAAGGATCGAAAGGCGCAGAGTTCCATCCGGCTTTGAAGCTCGGCGACAATAGTGTGGTGCTCTCTAAAGGAATGGCTGTGGACGAGGACAGTTATTCGGGCTTTCACGCTGTCGATTCTCATGGCATGACATTGAGCGATCTCTTGCGGCAACACGGAGTCGAGGGTATTTTCGTCGGCGGACTGGCCACCGACTATTGCGTGAAGCATACGGTGCTCGATGGCCTTCAACAAGGATTTGAGGTCGCGCTGCTTAAAGACGCGGTTCGCGGGGTTAATCTCAATCCCGACGATTCCGCGCAAGCTGTCGAAGCCATGGTCAAAGCTGGAGCTGAAATCGCGTCCGATATCGATGAGGTCTCTGTCGCATAGCTGAGAGGCTGCTCTTGCGCGGCCTCTCGACGGGCACCGTTTGCCGTATGCAAGTAGGTGATGGTTTAATCATTGAATCCAAGGAACGGGAGTTTGCCGGAATTGAGGTGTGTTTGTGACAGTTCATTTCCCCTATAGAGAAGAGTTGGAAACCGCTGAGGAAGCGGCCCGTGAAGCGGGTTCCATTATTATGAGACTGTTCAAGGGCAAATTCGATGTGAAGGAAAAAAGCAAGAATAACCCGGTGACAACGGCCGATATCGATGCAAACCTTAAGATTCGGGAAATAATTCTTGGCAAATTCGCCAAGGATGGCTGGCTGTCGGAGGAGGATCAGGACAACTCCAAGCGGCTGGGCTGTTCCCGTATTTGGATCATTGATCCCATCGATGGCACGAAAGAATTCATAGAAGGTGTGCCTCAATTCGCCGTTTCCATAGGGTTTGTCGTGGATGGCCAGCCCACAGTAGCGGTGGTTTACAATCCCGCGCAAGATCTCTTCTACAAAGCCGCGGTTGAGCAGGGCGCTTACTTGAACAATAAGCCAATTCGAGTTTCGCCGCGCAGTTCACTCGATGGAGCATTACTATTGGTCAGCCGGTCCGAGCCTCAGAGAAAGTTTCAGGTATTCGTCGATCGCTGTGAGATCCAGAAGATAGGCAGCATCGCATTTCGCCTGGCTAAGATAGCCGGCGGAGATGGCGACGGCACGCTGACTTTCCGCTCGATTCACGAGTGGGACATTTGCGCGGGCTCGTTGATGGTGCAGGAAGCCGGCGGCAAAGTTCTTGAAGGTGCCGGCAATGGCTTGACATTCAACCGTCCGGAGGCGAAGCATCGCGGCGTCGTTGCCGCCAATGGTGCCTTGGCCGACGGGCTGCAAAGCTTGTGGGTTGAAGCCATGTCGGGCAAGTCGTAAGCTCGGGCTGCATGACATTATTGGAAGGGTCGTTATGCGTCAATGTGTTTACTGTGGAGAACGCTCGCGTCTTTGGTCTCGGAAGTGCGCGGACTGTAAAATGCTCATGGCGCGAGTTGAAGAGTTGCGTGGTCAAGTCGGATTCGGTGAGTTCCTCGATGCGCTGGAGCATACTGGAGTCGCGAGAGAAAAAATCATGGCCTTTTTAAAAGCCGATCCGGATGGGCAAGGCAGTGTTCAAGATCAAGTCACCGCGGAAATGACGACCGAGTTGATGAAGGTGATGGGAATCTCTGGCCGTCAAACGCCCGAGGCAGTGAAACGCATTCGTCATTCGGTCGACAAAGACGGCAAATAGGTTGCCCTTTCACTTTCGATGGAAGTTACCGTTTACCTTTCGCTGCTGTTCCTTGTTCTTTACCTCGCCGGCTTGGCGATTCATCGATTCAGATTCCTGCGAGACAGGCGCCGCATGCAGGATGAAAGCCGCAACGGCGGTAGAGTGATTGCCAAAGTCGACGAGCTGAGTCCTGGGTCGGTTAAGAAATTTTGGATTATTTGCCAGGAATACCGTGTCGACGCCTTTCTGGTCAACGAGCGAGGTAGTTTTCACGCCTATGTCAATCGTTGCCGTCATATGCCGACGCCGCTCGATTTTATTCGCGATCAGTTCATGAGCGAGGATGGCAAACATCTGATGTGTTATACGCACGGCGCGTTGTACGAACTTGCCACCGGTCTGTGTGTCGCCGGGCCATGCAAGGGCGAAGCGTTGTATCGCCTGCCCGTCAGAGTCGATGGCGGCGACGTTTTGGTGGGATGCCCTCAAGGCGACTTGTCCTATTTAAAGGAGTGAAGTCTGAACATGAGCGCACCGGAAAACAGACAACCATGCAAACGAAAACTTGTCGGCCAAGTGGGTGAACTGGCGCATGGCGCGAGTAAGAAATTTACGATTCGTTCCGGCGACCGTGAGTTAGAAGCTATGCTCGTCAACTACGAAGGGACTGTTTTTGCCTACAGAAACCGTTGTCCCCATGTCGGCATTACGCTGGACTGGGTCGATAACCAATTTTTCTCAGTCGATCGCCGTTACCTGATGTGCGCCAATCATGGCGCTGTGTTCGAGCCCAGGACGGGTGAATGCGTTTGGGGTCCGTGCGCGGGCTTGTCTCTCCAGAGCGTGCCGCTTGAGATTGAAGGCGAAAAAATATTCGTCAGTGATATCCATGCGGAGGGGGAGAACTGATCTCATCAGCAGGTCTCTCGGACGGAGGAATGATGAGTGATTGTCTTTTCTGCGGCATAATCGACGGCACGATCAAAGCCGACATCGTCTATCGCGATGAAACAGTGTTGGCTTTTAAGGATATCGTTCCCCGTGCACCGGTTCATATTCTCATCATACCCCGGGCGCACATTGCAACGATCTCGGATTTAGCGCCAGCCGACGGAACCTTGGTGGGAGCGATCTTTTTCGCCGCCGCGAAGCTGGTCGAGGAATTCGGCATTGCTGAGAGCGGTTACCGCGTCGTGGTCAATTGCGGCCCCGATGCAGGTCAGACCGTATTGCATCTGCACTATCACCTGCTCGGCGGACGTCAGATGGGCTGGCCCCCGGGTTAGACGTCAACTTGATTCACTTTCCCTATTTGCATGGAGGGCTTCATGGCAACTATTGAGTGGCGCAGTCCCGCGAGCGAAATGGCCGTCCAGCAGTTTGACAACGCTGCGGCCAAGCTGAACCTAGACTCCAATTTAGCGGGCCGATTGCGACGGCCGGACCGGGCCATGATCGTCAGCGTGCCGACGCGGATGGACGACGGCAGAGTGAATGTTTTTACCGGGTATCGTGTTCAGCACAACGACGTGCTGGGTCCCTTCAAAGGCGGTATTCGCTATCATCCCGCGGTGAATCTTGGCGAAGTATCGGCACTGGCGATGTGGATGACGTGGAAATGCTCGTTGGTGGGTTTACCCTTGGGCGGGGGGAAGGGAGGTATTGCATGCGATCCCGCAGACTTATCTCGGCATGAGCTTCAGTCCATGACCCGCCGGTTTACCGCTGAAATAATCAATTTCATCGGCCCTGAGGTTGACGTGCCGGCTCCTGACATGGGAACCAATGAACAGGTTATGGCGTGGATCATGGATACCTATTCTCAACACAAGGGACACGCGGTGCCCGAGATTGTGACCGGAAAGCCGATAGCCATTGGCGGCACCTTGGGACGGCGCGAAGCTACCGGCCGCGGCGTTGTCTACACGATCATGGAGACGGCGAAACATTTGGGAATTGATTTACTGCAGTGTACCGCTGCTGTGCAGGGATTCGGCAATGTCGGCTCCGTGGTTGTCAAAGAACTCGCCAACATCGGGGTGAACGTGATCGCGGTGTCTGATCGAACGGGGGGTTTTTTTGACGCTAAGGGACTGCCGGTGGCCAAGTTGCTGGAAGTGGCTGATAAGAATCACAGCCTGGAAGGTTGTCCCTACGGCGAGAAAATCAGCAACGCGGCACTTCTGGAGCTCAAATGCGACATTCTCGTGCCGGCGGCGCTGGAGATGCAGATCACCAAGGAAAATGCCCCGCGTTTGCAATGTCGCATCTTAGCGGAGGGGGCCAACGGTCCGACTACACCAGAGGCTGATGCGATTCTTAGAGAGAAGGACATTTTCCTAATCCCGGATATCCTGGCCAACGCCGGCGGGGTGGTCGTGTCGTACTTCGAGTGGGTGCAGGACCTGCAGAACTTCTTCTGGACCGAAGAGGAGGTTAATAAAAAATTGCGCGATATTCTGGTCAAGGCTTTTCACGAAGTGCTTAATATGAGCCAGAAACACAAGGTCGAAATGCGCCTGGCTGCTTTAATGATCGGTATCGATCGTGTCGCGCGCGCTATGCTGTGGCGCGGCTTGTATGCCTAGCGACAGGTCTGATTAGAGTTCACAGCGGCCCCATGACGCATTGAAGGCCTTGAAACAAAATGCTAACAAAAGTGACCAGAACCCAAAGGAAGGAAGTTCGAGAATGATTTCAGCAACACAACTCAGGCCCGGTATGATTATCATTCATGAAAAGGACCTCTATCGAGTGACTGCGGTGCACCATTTGACTCCCGGCAATAAACGGGGATTTATGCAGACCAAGATGAAGAGTCTTCGCACCGGCGTCGGCACCGAGTACAAGTTTCGCTCTGAGGATCGCGTTGACCAAGCGATTCTGCAAACCCGACAGATGCAATACTTATATGCCGAGGGAGATCTGCACACGTTTATGGATACCGAAAACTATGAGCAGATGACATTGAGCGCTGAAGATGTCGGCGATCTACTGCCGTTTTTACTGCCGAATCACTTGGTCGAGGTGGAGCTGTATGAAGATAAGCCGGTGGGCATCAGCCCGCCTTCCACTGTCGACTTGGAAGTGGTCGATACCGAGCCCTCGATGAAAGGCGCCACGGCGAGTGCTTCCTATAAGCCGGCCAAACTCGAAACCGGGGTTACCATTCAAGTGCCGCCCTTCGTGCAAATTGGCGACAAAGTGAGAGTTGATCCTGCTGAGGGCACTTATTTGGAGCGTGTTAAGTAGCCAGGATTGTCTTCACGAGCGCCTCGACCTTCTTCTCAAGATCAGCAAGGCTGCCGTTGTTCTCAATGATGTGGTCGGCCAACTTACGTTTCTCTTCCAGGCTCATTTGAGCTCCTAGGTGCTCCTCGATTTCAGATTGAGTTAAGTTATCTCTTTGTTGGAGCCGGTGCCGTTGAGTCATGGTATCGCAGGCCACGAGAATGACCGGCCGCAGCCAGCGATGGATGTTGGTCTCAAAGAAAAGCGGGGCTTCATAGACAACGAGCGACACCCCAGCGGCAGCACAGTTTGCAATCTTTTGCTGTGCCAGCCGGCGAATCTTAGGATGGGTGATGGCTTCCAGCTGTTTCCGCACTTCTGGATTCGCAAATACCATCGTTCTCAGTTTCTTGCGGTCAAGTGTATCGTCTGCTTGCAAAACGTCTTTGCCGAATGTTTCGACGATTTCCTCCCACGCGGGCTGGTGCGGCTGGACAATTTCACGGGCTAGCGCATCGGCATCGATCACTTGCGCTCCGAGACGACGGAGAATGGCGGCGGCGGTGCTTTTACCCGAAGCGATGCCGCCGGTTAAACCTATTAATTTCACGGATCAGTAATGGCAAAATTAACTTGAGGTTGCAATAATAAGAGGCGGGAAGAACGGTTCCGTATAAGTTCAGAAGAACGGTTCCATATAAGTTCAGTTCAATAGACGCGGGAGAGCCATGCCACAAGTCGTAATCTACACAACAAATTGGTGTCCTTATTGTAGGGCGGCGAAGTCATTGTTTCTTGCCAAGAAAATCGAGTTCACTGAAATAGACGTGACCGAAGACCCGAAGCTCAGAATGGAGATGGAACGGTTATCGGGCAGAAGAACGGTGCCGCAAATTTTTATCGACGACAATCCAATCGGTGGTTACGACGACGTCCGCGAATTGGATGTGTCCGGCGAGCTGGATCTATTGTTAAGCAAGTCACCGGAATGAGTCATCGAGAGAAATAAATCGAGGGTAAAAAAGCGCTGTGCGGCGACCATGAAAAGGGGTACTGGAGGCGGCGAGCGGATTCGAACCGCTGCATCGAGGCGCTAGGACCAAGAACATCAAATGATAGCGAGTGAGAAAGAGCCTGGATTTCCAGGCTTTTTTCATTTGGACTTGTTACTGAGTGATACGGTTTGGCACCTGTTTTTGGCACAAAACTGGAACATTTCTGGAACGTTTTTACGGACGTGTTTGGAGCCTTATGGGTACACTATGCCCCATAATATCCATCAAGAATGTTGCCTCAAATAGAAAAGCTCCGCTTTTACGCGGAGCCTTTCTTGTAGTTGCTCGAAATCCCACTAGTGTGTCTAATACTTTCCTTTGTTTCAGACGCCGTAGCGGGCTCTTATTGCGATCACCCAGTCACGACGCCCCGGTGATCTGTGTTAAGGTATCTGCCCATTCCAGTTTCATGGTTGTGCCAGTAAAAAATCTCAGGAATGTGTCATAGACTAGCCGACGCATTGCCTTACCGCGTGATGCCGTGATCCCCTGCAACGACTGTCGATACTCCTCCAGATTGAGTGGATCCTCAGGCGCTTTCGTGAACTCATCGAGCAACCGATCCAAGGCACCATCTAAGGAGGTCATATTGAGCCGTGTCCGGATATATCCACAGGCCGCCATGAACCCAAACAGAAAGGTTCCGATATCGGATAAAACATACCTTTTAGTCGGATCATCAGCATAGACCTGCATGATTCTCGGGTGTATTTCGGTGGCCACCCGTTTTAACGTCTTCACGACATCTTTTATATCGCCAATGTTGTCGAGATACGCCTGGCTTTCATTTAGAAAGTGTTCTGCTTCATTTCCCGCCGTGACTTGCGGATTGCTGGTGATAAAGGCCTCGGTTGCCAGCACCAGATCCGAAGCCGCAAAGCGATCCTTTGGCCTCTGCATGCCCGGCATTCTTTGGATATCGTGAAAAACCGGCACCTTGGCATGTTGTTCTAGCTCATCGATTAACGGTCTTTGCATAATTTCCAATTGGACTGGAAGGCTCATCGTCTCTGCGCCGTGTTGAAGGTGACCATGTAGTGCAATAAACCGGCAAGATTAATGTTGTAAAATATCTCATAGCGCATGGGTCTTTGAAGCAGTTCGCGGATGGCGGCAGTCGCTTCACCGGTGTCCTCGACGGTCTCCTTGAAATATTCCCAAGCCTGCGCAGTAATCAGACCTTGAGCCACAAGCTTTTCCCGGTAGAGCACCAACAAAATGGCGATATCATAACAGAACAACCGCTGCAGACCGTCAATCATCGAGAATTGGATATTTGAGTCGTCCAATGAGTTTGTTCTGTGATCGTCCGCTTCACGACTTAATGCCGCAACCTTTGATTCAGGCATCGCTGCACCGTCAATGAAATCGCGAATAAGTCTGCGGTAAATAGAATCGTTGAGATGGTCAAAGGGTGGACGCTGGGAAAAGTTATCGACCACGCTCACACGCTGTATGTAGATACCGAGCGGTTCCTTTGCTTTGCCGATAAAGCCACCGGTCTTTGAATCCTCATCTGGTTTCTCAGTGAGTTCAACCGCTCCTGGTGGTGTTATTAGCGCTGCGAATCCTGCCTGAATCAGTTCCTCAGGCAATTTGCTTAGCCTATTTCTCAATCTGTCCAAACGTTCGGAGCGTTTTGGACTTTTTTTCGCCGTACCACAATTTGTTTGCCTTTAAAAACTTCTTTAGTCGTTCTTGTGACTTCAATCTCATTCATGATTTTCTCCTTTTTTGGGTAAATTGTGTTCAACTCGTTGTTAGTATGTTTATCTGCCGATGGTACTTCGACCTCCTAGAAACGTGTGAAAGAGTCCCCTGATAAGCATATTCGTAAAGACATACCCCGCATGGCGTCCCATCCGGCGTCCAAGCGTGTAGAGATGATCTTCGAAGGGGTTAGCATCCTTCGCCTGCATGATCGTGTCCGGGGTTTCGAAGAGCGGTTTGCGGTATTTAGCTTCAAACGGAGAGCGGGTAACAACCTGTGTGTACTCGATATCGGAGAGCGGCGTTAAATCGCTCTGGGGCGGGCATATAAACACTTTCTCGACGACACCGGGGCTACCATCTGCCTCCAGGAAGGAAACCATCGCCTGGCCGGTAGCTAACGACATGATACCGGCCTGAGTATTAAATCGCGGATTCGGTCGGAAAGTCTCACCTACCGCCCGCACCGCCTTTTGATCCCTCGGGGTAAAAGCCCTTAGCGCGTGTTGGACCCGGTTGCCAAGCTGCCCTAGTACCATGTCCGGGATATCCAGTGGACTCTGGGTGACGAAATAAACCCCGATCCCTTTAGATCGCACGAGCCGGATGATCTGCTCAATCTTTTGCAGCAAGATACCCGGCACGTCGCGAAACAATAGATGGGCCTCATCGAAGAAAAAGACCATCCGGGGTTTCTCTTGATCGCCGCACTCCGGTAACCTGTCGTATAGCTCGGCCAACAACCACAACAGAAACGTCGTATAGAGCTTGGGTTGATTGATGATGGTATCGGCCTGTAAGATGTTGATCGTCCCCCGGCCAAATTCGTCTAGTCCAAAGAGATCGGCGATATCTAGCTCGGGCATGTTAAAGATTTGGTTGGCGTCTTGGGCCTCCAACTCTAAGATGGCTCGCTGAATCGCCCCAACGCTGGTTAAATCCGGATAGATTATGAGCCAGATGAGTACCGGGCCCCAGGTTCCCGCGCGGGCGCGTGCCGCGCCTGCGCCCAAAGCGGCGGGGTGTCTACGCATGCAGCGTTTGGAACCCTGATGCGCGGGTCTATCGTGCCTTGGCGCTCTTTCCTGCAGTCCGCGGTTCGACCTCGCCGGAGTGTGGTTATGATTTGGGTTCGTCATTTATGATCACACGATGCCGTCTTTTCTTCCTGACTCGCCTTTCTTGCAAACGCGGAGCGTTCTTAGAATCTTAGGCCTCTGTTGCCGAATACAATTCTTCTTTGGTCAGGACAGTCACTCGGCGGTTTAGCCGCAGCTATGGCTTTGATCCTGGCTGATGGACACGCAAAATTTTCGAATCGCAGAGAATCCTGAATAACAGATGCAGAATAGTTGTCGCTAACCTAAGTAGCGAGCACTCCAACCCTGTCTAGTTTTTGAAGGAAGTTCGTGGAGGGCTCCAAAATTCTGAAAGCGGTTCAACTAGGGTCTAAGAAAACGGTCAAGAGAGAACCGGTCGAACACATCCTGAAGCAAGCGAGGCTAGACGGATTTTCGATCTTTCTTTTAATGAGACCGCTTCGAATAGATAACTTGATCGTGTTCGTAAAAGCGGCGAACGGTCGTTGTTGTTGCGCCGCCGAGCCGATCGCAACCGAAATGATTTGGACTACCTTCATTCCCGATGTGAGGGACTTCAAACTCAAGGACCGAAGCGCCCGAGGTCAAGGCGCGACCGGAATACGGCTACACCTCGCCGCCAATACGATGAGCGCCCATATTGAACAGTATCCCGCAGGTACTTATCCCCGAGCCCACCGTCACGGACCTGGCGCCCATATCTTCATTCTCTCAGGGGAAGGCTATTCCTTTTTCTGGGAAGAAGGTAAGCCTCGTATCCGCTCGACTGGCGTCCGGGAAGCCTCTTCGTGCCGCCGGCCAATTGGTTCCACCAGAATTTCAATCCGGCAGGCGAGCCGGCGCGCTATCTCGCGCTGAAGCCTTGGGGATTTACGTATAAAGTGGAAGATCTCTCCAAAACCGATCAGGACATCAAAATGGGTGGGACGCAGATCGAGTACAAAGACCAGGAGCCGGAGATTCACGCCCTGTTTCTTTCGGAGTGCGCTAAAAGAGCCACCGAGTCGAAGATCACCTTTTGAAAATAGAGGCTTTATTTACCGAGTGTTCATGAAGAGCGTTGAAGCAAAAGCATTCGTGGATGAGTTCTACAAGAAAGTCGCCGTAAGGTGGAAAGAGAGGATCACGAATGGCTCTTTTATGGAGAAGCTAAGGACCGGAAGCCTTCCGCCCACCGCCTTGCGGTTGTTTTTTAAGAACTGGGGCGCCTACACAATCGAGATCAATACCTTGGAAGCGGCATCTTATCACAAGCAGATCGCCTTCTTTAGAAAACACCGCAATCTGATGGCGCTGATGGCGCAGAAGCTTGCCGACGAGCTGATCCATTCCACTGCCGGGTCACGTGCACGTCATGCTGGAAACCGCGAGGATGCTGAGCATCGCGGAGAATGAAATTTTTCTTGCGCCGATGCTGGCCGAGTTTCGCGCCAAGATCGATTTTAAGAGATCCGTTGTCTGGGAGGGCACCGTCGCCGAGTTTTATGCTGCCGGCTCAACCGAAGAGCAGACCGGCTATTGGTCCGCCGACTTCTTCAATGCGTGACGATTCACTACGGCTTGACGCGAGAGGATGCTCTGTCTATTTTTCAACGCATGAGGAAGCCAATCTGAAAGAGCACGCGGACGGAGTCATGGGACACGGAAGCTTCAGGCGTCTTGTCCTGCAGCGGCTACTGGAAGACGAGATGGTTTATGTGAGACCCGGCTTGCGGATCGACGCCCCCGCGGTGAGATTGATGTGGGCGGCTCCCGAACGCTGGAAAGGCTGAGACGCAGAAAATCTCGCGTCAGAGAGCGGTTTTTACGATTGGGCTTATCCGGTTTAAGTCTGTTTTTGGCTCCGCCGTGACTGCTTTTATCGCGGAGGTAGAGAGCCACCCCCTGCCAGGCGCTTGAAGAGTTGAACCGTATCTGGATCCGTTTCGATGGCGCGTATCATCTTCTCCTGTTCCTTGGGTAGGAGCGGCGAGGCGTCGTCTCCGGTCATTTTTTGGAATCTCTGCAAAAACTCCGGATCCTGATAGGCTTTGCGGAAACCCTCCTGTAGGATGTCGACGCGCTCTTGGGGGGTTCCGGAGGGCAGGATGTAGGGAGCTCCGACGCTGATCGAGTCGCGGAATGTTGCCAGAACCTTTTTCTCTGTTTCGCTTCGGGCGAAGGTCCCCAATTCGGGCAGACGATCGAAGGACGGATGGCGCAGCCGAGCGCCTTTTGGAACTTCTATCACAGCATGAAAATGCATCAGTCCTTTTTCCACCCATTCGGGCTTGCGCTGGATTACCGATTGAAGCGCGTTCGTTCTGGCGTCCAGCTCTCCTGACGTGAGGGCCACATCCATTTCCGGTGAAGAGTACCCGGTCACGAATTTCGGATCCTTTAGTCCCAGAATCCAGGCGAAAAACCGCACGTATGTGTAGACCACATGACCCACCGAGTGGGCACCGATCCTTATCCCCGGAGTGCTCTGGAGCTTCTCGATGCTATCCAGTTCCTTTTTCGTAATAAAAACATAAGTGCTCTCGCTGAACTCACTTCCGAGATAAAAGAACTTGTTGCTATCGTACATAATGCCGGGCAGACCGAGGAGCGTGCTGTAGATCAGGCCGCTTCCCGCATTCCCGATGGTCAGACCGTCGGGACGCACAACGCTGTAGATGTGGTTCGCAGCCTTGCGACCACCACCTCCGGGCATAAATTCCAAAATGACCGTTGGATTCCCAGCTATGTGTTTCTGCAGGCTCGGGATGAGGGCCCGTGTCCGCATTTCCGCTAACCCTCCCGGACCGACTCCTCTGACGAGCGTAATGGTCTTGCCCTGGTAAAAGTTTGCTTGCGCAAACGCAACGGCCGGCAAAACACAGACCCATAAAGCCGCAAGAGGCAAAGTGAGGAAGCGTAGCCGGTGATTCGGACGCATTGGCGATATCCTCCTATTCTCTACTGTTACCCGTACCGCATCAATTAAGGTAAAGCGCCGGTGTCAGGACGTGTGATTGTTAAATGACGGAAGCAGCCGCGGAAGACAGGGTCCATCGTCACCGCTCCCCGACCGTGTATTGCTTCCTATTACCCGTGACCTAAAAAGATTGGTTTTCCTTCTGTTTTTTCGAGATACCTTACAAATCGATATTTGTTCTCCAGCAGGTCTACGTTGGTACGTTCAATCCTGCGGTGACCGCGACTCTCTTCGACTTTTACTACAACAAACTTAAGACCCTTGCCGTCCAAGGCTGGTGCCGCCGTTTTCTTGAACTCCTCAAGATCCCGCACCGTCACCGCTGTGTCGATACCCGCACCTTTGGCAATCACTTCCAGGTTGGCTTTGCCGGCTGTCGCGGTGGGTTCGCTAATTCGCGTCCCGCTATAAATCTGATTATCGAAGACGAATACCGCCAGATTTTGAGGCCCTAGATTGGCAAGTGTCGGAAGATTGAAGAGGGATAACAGAAGACTTCCATCAGATTCCAATACAATGACCCTTCTATGAGGGAGGGCCAAGGCAAGTCCGACTCCCACAGCCAAGGCATTCCCCATAGAACCGAGGAGCAGGTTCCCTTCATGTTTTGAAAGGTGGCCCCACTCTATTCTCTGCCCGCTGAGGGATGTCACAACTATTTGATTCACGATGCGCGGCGCCATCCATTCGAAACACTCGTATCGAATCATACTGTAAACTCGCCTGTAAAAAGCAGAACGACCGGCAGTTTGAGCGCATGCATCATGCGCACGGCGTCTTTGATTCGCGTCTCCAGATTCTCCCCATCGTAGAGAACGTGATACTCGAGCCCGAGCGCCTCCAGGACAGGAATCATTCTGGTGCCGCGGCGAACGTACAGAAAACTGTTTCTTTGATCCGAGAGGCTTCCCACATAGGAAACCAACAGGAGCATCGGCACGCCGAATCGTTCGGCGACTGTAAGCAAGGCGTATGTCGACACGTAAACCCCGGTGCCTTCCATGTAGCAGGCAACCTGCTTCCCTCCCAGTGCTGCACCTGCCGCGATCGAAACTCCCTCCGCTTCGCTGGCAACTGGGGCGAGCTGTATGGACGAATCCTCTCGCATAATAGGCAGGATCTGACTCAATCTGGTTTCAGGCAGATAGGTCATGAAATTTATGCCGGCTAACCGCAGACCGTTGACCAGTCTACTTGCAAGTTCTGTTTCCACGATTTCCACTCCCTGCGAGGCTCCGGTTCCCGAGAGCGCCTCCAACTACTGCAGCCCCCGACCAAAAGAAAAGCATACCCTTCTGTCTTTTCAATGTAGCGGACGAATGAAGATTGCTCGTTCAATATCGTAATTTACGACAGAGTGTCAACATCATTCGACTGGCAACTGACAACCATTCGGTTAGTTGTCAAAACCATAAGTTTATTCAATTAACTTGGGACACTACTGATCGTGTACAACTATTCAGTTTCGTGGCCACACAGAGCCAATATAGTCAGGGCATAGATCTTTGTCGCTGTAAGAAGATCAGCGGTTTTCATGGCACGGTTTTGTCCGCCACTCATAGCCTCTCGTTGGCGCGAAGGACCGTAGCACACGGACGGAATTCCTACCTCGTTGAAGACATTCAGGTCGCGCCACATGCTCACCTCAGCCGACGGCGGCTGAGGTGGCTCCGTGCCCACAACATAGCGATGTGAGCTCTCTAACGCTGCGATCAGAGGCTCTGCATCTTTCGCGATGTGCCCCCTCGAGTATTGAAACGGCGCAATATCGAACTCGATGTTCAGTGACCGGATCAGTTTCTCCAGATCTTTTTGGATATGCTCCGGCTTCTTGCCTGGAACCAGTCTGACGTCAAAGTAGATGTCACAGAAAGGACTCGGGTGACCAATGCAGTCGCCGGGCGCGCGCACGTGGATGACTTGAGCTTTCGGGATAATAGTTCCAGCTGAGAATTTATAGTTTTCGCGGATTTCATAATTGATGGCCCATTCCTCCAGCGCCTGTACTACATGAGACATTTTAAGAAAACAATTGGGATGTTCTTTGAGCGATGAACCCCGCTCCAGCCGTGGCGTATAGAGTCCTCTGCCGTGAATGCGAATCTTGAACCATGCGGCGCCGCACTCCGCTTGTACGATGCCAAACCCGGAAGTCTCGCCCACCAACGCGTAATCAGCCGTCACTCCGCGATCGATCAGCCACTTGGTTCCGAAGCCTTCACCCGGGAAATTCACGCCTTGAAACTCGTCCACCGAAGGTGTTCCGGTTTCAAACGCAACCCCGGCGATCGTCAGGTCCCCTTTGAGTTGCACGCCGGTTTTCTTGATCGCGGTGACTGCGATCATGAATGCGCAAAGCTGAGCTTTGTCGTTGATCAGTCCCTTCCCGAAGATCAGTTCCCCCTCAAGCCATGCCCCTTCAATTTTTCTAACAGCCTCTGAGGCGTCGGCCGGTAATTCCGGGCCCGTATCCAAGTGTGCGTTAAGAATTAGGCTAGGTCCGCCGCCGCTGCCGGATATCCTTGCCACAGCGTTGACGCTTTCCTCGGTGATGAACTGAAGGGAACCTGTGATGCCGTTGGCGCTGAGCCATCCAAGCACTTTCTCGCCAACGTTTCGTTCTTTGCCGTGGGGACTGGCAGTATTTCCCAAATCAAGGCAGAGATTGACGAGATCTTCATAATCCCGTTCGATCTGGCTTATAACCTTCTCGTAAATCGGATTTTTCGCCATCATGCTCTTCTCCGGTTTCGCGCCGGCTCAGAGGTCATTTGTAAACCTGCTGAAAACCCTTCTTTCTATAGCTCGTCCAGAAACCGCGTATTGACAAACGCTTCAGGCTTTCTGTCTTCCTCGCAGGCACACGCGTCGCCTCTTTCTTCCATGCGGTCCCCATGGCGTCGACGTGCGGATAAAGCTTGTGGTCCGTCGGCTGAAGATAGCTGTCGATTCGAGGATATCAGCATCGTGAATCATCAGATACTTGTCAATAATCCTCTTGGTCTCTTCCCCCGCGTGTTGCAGAGTAGTGAATGCCCTCGATGAAAAGTTTTGAACAAGTTTTTTACGATCCTCGGCTATATTAGTCAGTATCGGGTAGCCCGCAGATGTCCAGCGCGATAAGGGCATACATCTTCGCGCAGTCGACGAGATCGTCAATCTCGACAAATTTTTCTCGCAATCCCGGCTCGGTTTTTCTGGGGAAGCCAAACGTTGCAGCAGGGATGCCCACCTCGTTAAAAACATTAACATCGCGCCACATGCTGATTTCCGGTGTGGACACTGGCGGGCAGTCTCCACCTCTTATTGATCGGTGAGCCTTTCGAACGGCTTCCACTAGCGGTTCCACATTTTTTCCCTCGTAGCCTTTCCGGGCCATGTACAATTCAACGTCGCCGCCAAAACCCGCTGAGAGGACGGCTTCCTTCAACTCTCTTTCAACCTCGGCAAAGCTGGTCGGCGGCGGAACCCGCACGTCGACGTAGATGCTGCAGGTGTCTACTCCAAGGCTAGGGCTGAAAGGAAGTCCTCCCCTAATCCCGCCGATCGCAACTTTAGGAATCATGACGCCTACAGGATATTCGATCTGATGATTGTGCTCGTATCTAGCGGCCCACTCTTCAATAGCAAGAATTACGGCCGCCATTTTGACGATAGGATTCGGCGTGTCTTTGAGGGCGCCTCGTAAGGGAAGGCGAGGCGTATAGTATCCAGTGCCGTGAACAGTCACTTTGAAATACGCTGCCCCGGCCTCAACCCATGTGACTCCGAAGTCCGTGCTTTCCGCTACCAGGGCGAAGTCAGCAGTAATGCCATGCGCAACAGCATGACGACTTCCATATCCTTTTCCAATATACTTAGGTCCCTGAAATTCGTCGATGGGTGCCATTCCGATTTCCCCAACAACCATCGTCATAATGAGATCGCCATGAATGATGAGATTAGCGTCTTTTATAGCTTTGGCCGCGATCATAAAGGCCGCCATCGGTCCTCGGTCATTTTGTACGGTTTTACCGAATATTCGCCTCCCCTCAACTCGAGTCTTTGGCCCGGGTGGGATTGGTCCACCTGGAAGGGGAGGTAATCCCATATCGGAATCCAGATGACTGTTAAAGATAATAGATTTTCCCCCGCCGTTTCCCTTCAAAATACCGACAGTATTGGAGCGGCCCTCACAAAGATTCTGCTGATAACAATGAAACCCATATTTCTTTAACCACTCTTCAATGTAGTCCGCCATGGGTTGCTCATATCCCGAAGGGGCCGTGATGTTTCCTAAGCAGGTGGCCAGTTCCACGAGTTCTTTTTCTTCAATGTTTTGACTGATCTTCTTTTCAATTTCTTTCAAATTCATTTTATTTTCCTGAGACGTAAGTTTCTGTCTACGATAATTCGAGTTTTATACGTACTTTTGCAGCACGTGACGTGCAATCACCATTCGCATAACTTCGGATGCGCCTTCTGTAATCATACGGCTGCGCTGGTCCATGAACCATTTCGCCAACGGAAGGTCCAGAGTCAAACCAATTCCGCCATGGATCTGCAACACGCGATCGACCACGCGGAAGGACATTTCGTCGGCGAACATCTTGGCCATGTAGGCTTCGGTGCGGATGTCTTCCTGCTGGTCATTTTTCCACGCCGCCTGATAGACCATTAGGCGTGCAGCATGCAGTTCGACATAGGAGTCGGCAAGCTTAAAGCTAATACCCTGGCGTTCCGAAAGCGGCTTGCCGAACGTCACCCGTTGCTTTGCATAGCGCGAACCCATCTCAATGCACCGTTCTGCCACACCCAAGGCCCGCGCACCATGTTTGAGGCGACCGATACCAAGCCATCTTTGCGCGAGCTTAAAGCCTTCGCCCTCTTTCCCAACGAGATTCTCCACCGGTACCTTGACATCATCAAGAACCACCTCGCAGGGCTCTTCGCCCATCATGGTCTTGTATGTTGCGGTGATCTTTAGTCCAGGCGACTTCATATCGATTAGGAAGCAAGAGATACCGCCGTGTGATCCCTTTGCTGGATCAGTCACGGCCATAAGTTGACCGAAATCTGCCTTTTCCGCGCCGGTGATGAAGCGCTTGGTGCCGTTGACGATATAAAAATCACCCTGCCGCACCGCGCGGGTTTTCATCGATCCCGGATCAGCACCCGCGTCCGGCTCCGTCTGCATGAAGCAAAGTTCTTTGCCCGAGTGGAGAATCGGATACAAAAATCGCTTTTTTTGCTCATCGTTCAGCGCGTATAGAATCGGCCGGATTTCCGGCCCAAAGATTCCACGTCCACGCGACGGCAACGCGATCGTGCGGCACATCTCCTCCCATACCACCACCTGGGCCAAGCTCCCCAAACCAGCACCTTCGTACTCCTCAGGCACGTCGAACATCCACAGCCCCATTTCTTTAGTTTTTTTCTCCAGCCGGTCACGAATATCAGGTTTGAGATCGTTGTTCTGCTGGCTATGCATCTCGATCGGAATTAACTCCCGGTCAACAAATTGGCGAATGGTCTGTTTAAGCATTTGAAGCTCTTCCGGTAAGTTAAAGTTCATGCGTCGCTCCTTGCTAATTTGGTCACTTGTTCTTAGGCTGTCGAGTATCAAGCTGAATTAGGGGCTGGGATGCCATTTTTTGGCTTTCAAGTCTGCAAGCACTTTCCGTGTGATCGAAAAGTCAAAAATCCTTTGCAGGGGTGGGAGATCTTTCGAACCGGTTCTTTCGACAAAAGGGGTCAAAGATTTTCTCTGTTGCTCTTCGTTGACTATCCCGTCTTGCGCTATCCCTGGGCGGATCTCGTCATATATACGGGTGGCGATGTCCTGCTTTATTTTTAACACACGGGATAGTATGCCTATGGTTTGAAGCCGATTGGTTTGAGCGTATAAAAGGGCTTTGAGACTGCCGCGGATGAATTTCTCCACCAGTGCAGGCTCTGATTTCAGCAGGTTATTGCGTGTGATGATGCCTCCTTGGAGATAAACATGACCTCCTTGTTTAATGAAGGAAACAAGCTCTTTAAATCCTGCCTCTTCCGCCATGATATACGCGGATGGAGAAAGCATTGCGGCGTCTACGGCCTCCGTCTTAAGCGCAATAAAGCGTTCCATACCTGATCCCACTGCAAGGATCGTTGAGTCGCGGCCTCCCTCGATACCTTGGTCATTTAAAAAGTCTCGCAATAGTGAATCCGGACCGCTGCCGAAACTCGAAATTCCAATCCTTTTACCCTTGAGCTCTTGGACCGATCGGATTTGTGGCTTCACGTAAAGTGAAAAGTTTGCTCGATCGAACGTTGTGAAGAGAAAAGTCATAGGCAGTCCCCGCGTAATGGGTAGCAGGGCGGACCCGCCGGCGGTGCCAAACTCAACGTTTCCCCCGATGACACCCTGTATGGACGCTGCTGCCCGTGCCACAATGAGTTCCACCTCCAACCCTTCGTCTCGCCAGAATCCTTTATCTCTGGCGGTAAAAAAGACTATCGAGGACTCGGTGAGCGCCGGTATCGTCGCATGTACTTTGCGAAGTCCTTGCGCTTGCCTATCGAGACGATGGCCAACAGTGACACAGAGATCATCAAAAGCGTAGCTAGGCCCATATGACTAGTCTCCTCGATGTTTGAGTGCGAGATAAATTTTTTCCGAGGTAATCGGAAGATTTTTGATCTGGATTCCAGTGGCATCATAAACTG
>WHTF01000033.1:30827-31453 GCA_009379725.1 Deltaproteobacteria bacterium | reverse complement strand
CCAGAGGCTTCAATAGATTGCGGCTGAACACCAGCGCCATCAGCTCGGTGGCCGAGAAGCCGAGGGCGGGAATATTGCGGAAGCCTTCCATGAGCTTCCATCGGGTTCGCCCGTTAACGCGGTCGACGACGAGGGGATAACCTCCGGCGGCAAGCGCTTCGAGATCCCTGCGGATAGTTCGGGAGTTTTTCGGGTAGTCGCCGGGAATCGAGTTCATCAGCTCGGAGAGCGTAGCGCCGCTCGAACCTTCGAGCCGCCGCAAGAGATGCCACTGGCGGGTATTTTGATCGTTGCGGGGCATTAACTTCCGTCAGCCTTTCGACCGAGATCGCCTTAAGCCTCCAAGACAGCGTCATTTAATATTCGCGTGATACGGAATCAGATGCACGCGGTGATTTTTTGAATTGACTATCAGTTCGCGGGACTTACGCACCGAGATTCGAAGTGCCTCGCCCGGCTGCATCCCACATCGCCGCCGCGGATCTTATTCCAACCAGCCTGTTATGCAAGAAGAAAATACCTTGTGTTGTAGCAACGTGAATCTGTCAGGGGATAATGGCAACGTACATGATGTCAAAAGGCCAGAGGGCGAAGCATGCTTCGCCCCTACGTTTCACCCATCCCTT
>WHTF01000033.1:0-30818 GCA_009379725.1 Deltaproteobacteria bacterium | reverse complement strand
CGTGAGTTTTCTGTATTCTTTGTGGAATGCCGGGTCGCTATAGGTTTTGACCATCGCTTCCTTTAGAATCTGCACCTTTTCTCTCGAGGTCCCGGGCGGAAGGACTAAAGGGGAGCCGACCATCGCGAAGGTGCGGTACATGTCCAGAAGATTACGCTCTTTTTCAGATTTGACGAATTTTTCAAGCTCGGGCAGCTTGGCAAATAAAGGGTGCGGAAATTTCTGCCCTTTGGGCGCTTCAATAACGGCGTGAAAATCGACCAAGTCCTTTTCGATCCAATCGGATGCGCGGCGGACGATGGTATCTGGTATGTTGGCCCTGGCGTCAACCTCTCCGCTCATAAGCGCAATATCCACCTCCCGGCCGCTGTATCCTGTAATAAACTTCGGCTCTTTCAGGTCTAGAAGATAAGCGAAGATTCGGCCGGAATTATAAACGATGTGCCCGACAGATTGTGCTCCGATCCGCACGCCCGAGGCCGCCCGCAGCTTTTGCAAGCTGTCGAGACCGGCTTTCTTGTTGGTCACAAAAACATACTGGACGCCACTATAGGGCGAACCCAAGTAGATCAATTTATTAAGGTCATAGAGAACTCCGCTTTCGCCAAGAATCGCGCCTGGCACCAAGGCGGAAGTCATAGCGCCAAAGGTAAGTCCGTCCGCTTCCCGATGGAAGATGTGATTTGCCGCCTTTCGCCCTCCGCCGCCCGGCATGTACTCGACCAAAATATTAGGGTTTCCGGGAATATGTTTTTTGAGATGGGTGATGACGGACTTGACCCGCATATCTCCCGTACCGCCCGCGCTTGAACCATAGACTACTGTGATGGTCTTGCCTTCATAAAAGTTTTTTTGCGATAGAGCGTATCCAGGCAACAAGAGGTAGATCAAAAACACGTAAAAAGTGGCCTTGGAAACGAGCCTAAACTTTACTTCTGGCATATATTATCCTCCCCCATTTACTCCAATCTTGGCGCGTAAAAGCCTCTCTCCGTAGAGGTCTCCCTTTGCTTCTACTGCTGGTTGTATGAACCGTCAAGAGCTCGCCGTTGCTTTAACTCGATTTGATGTCCATGCAAGAACGTGGTGAACTGGCGTTAATGATATCGCCGTTCGGATTACTCTCGATATTCAAGCCCATGGATAAATCTCTTAACGCCATAGATTTGACGCGGGCTCTCAATTCGCAGTAGAAAAAGACCGGCTGCAGCAATTTCAATCCTTGAAGGAGGTTCGATGGACTCGGATCGGAAAGATTCGCCAGAAAGCAGTGCCTTAGTCATCGTTGACATGCAGGCCGAAGGATGCGAGCGGCATGGGCCAACACTAACGCCGATCATAAAAAACATCCGAAGTCTTTTGGATCGGTTCAGGGAAGCGAACGGAAACGTAATCCACGTTCAATCGGTTCGCGACAAGAATCATCCCGAATTTACCGTGTTTGGTAAGGAGTACTCTTTGATCGAAAACACTCCGGCCGTTGAATTCATTGAAGAGCTAAAGCCGTTACCGAACGAAATAGTGGTACAGAAATTCTCTCATGACTGCTTTTACCAAACGACGATGGAACAACAGCTCCGAAGGTTGGATCTCCGGCCCTGTCGGGACCGGATTATCGTCACCGGCATTGGCTCGAATAACTGCGTCTATCATGCAGTGATAGGATTTCATATCCGGAACTATTTTGTAACCGTTCCGGAAGATTGTATCCACGCAAGCCGCGCCGACGGTCAACAATTTGCGCTAAATCAGTTTCGCTCCTCCGCATACAATTTTAATATCAACGTCAACCGCTCCGGAGATTTCAGGCTTCAGCCTTCAACGAGAGAAAGAGCTTTGACATAAGGTCGTAGAACACTAATAACGCATACCCGACAGGCCGCGACGGAGCGATGCATTGATTCCTCCCTCGTTCAGCGATCCTATGAGGATAACTTAGACCGCCCAACCCTCCTCCGAAAGATCCACATAGGTACCATCAGGATCCTTGAGCCAGACAGTCTTATAGGGACTCTCGGCTGACCTAGGCTCGATCATCAGCGGCGCCTCATTCTTATAGGTAAGCCCATGAGCCTCCTTCAGTCGCCCCTGAATTTCCTGAATACTTGGGACCTGAAAGCCTAATACCTGAAGGCCGTCGCGCGGCACCGGTGGATTCAGCGTCAAGCCCAAATTAATCGTGCCGTCGGAGAGGTAAATAGCGCGACTCTCGGTTCGCGGGTTCTCCATTCTGTCGACTTCCTTCATAGCAAAGATGAACTTGTAGAACTCGGCAAGCCGGTCCGGATTATTGGTTTTGATCCCAACATGTCGCACGCCCGGTAATTTCTTTTCTTCGGCGGCTCCCCAGCCTCTTTCGGCAACATCGACCCCATTTCCGTCAGGATCGAGTATCCGGACCTCGGTGTAGCGCCCGTCTTTGGGCCGACCGCCTAATTTAATCGGCGGTGTCAAATCTCCCAGCTTTTTCTCAATCTCCGCAAGGCTTTCAACCTTAAAACCGAAGTGGTTGATGCCGACATCTTTTCTGACCTCGGCCATTGTTTCACGAATCTGCAAACAGTTCAGATTGAAATAGCCGTCGCTCATGTAAAAGGCGTAGGGGCTATTTTGCTCTTCATTCCAAACCTCCTCCATGCCGAAGATCAGCCGGTAAAACCTTGCAAGGCGCCGATTGTTATGGGTGCAATTCGCCATATGTCTTATCTCTGGCATGTTTCACCTCCATAAATTCGAAGATTGCTAATTTGTCCGAACCATAGACGAATTCGAAAGATGTCGTCAAGGCAAAGCTTTGCGCTGGCTGGTGTGCGCTGGCTGGCTCTCTGTCTGGTTCGTGCAGGCATGGCGAACCGAAAGCCATCTATCGTGTTAGAAGGACTTACCGTCTTGTCCCGCAACTACTTTCTTCTACAGAATGACGCCTTATACGACACTCAAAACAGCTTTTGTATAAGCCTTATAAACGACGATCCAATACCCGGTGGACAGTAGATATCACCTCTCCCAGACGTTTTCGTACTCATTCCGTGGACGGGCCGGCAGTTTTGGAGAGGTTAAGAGAAGTTTCGGGGGTTTGCTCGCATGCTTCAAACCTCCTGCAGATAGGCGCGATGTCCCTTAATAGCCCCACGGAGATCACCGAACTGAGCGAACTTGAATCTTTTGCCGTCTTTCTTACGGAACAAAAGATATACTCTGCCAGTGCCGCACAGCTTCGTGCCGGCTTCGTCATACATATCGAACTCATCCATCAGTTCGTTACGCTCGACCGCCAGCACTCTATGAGCAGGGATTTCTAACCAGTGCATAGGGGGACAAACTACAGCGATCAAGTACGGTTGTTCTAACTTGCAGGTGCGTTGTTGAGTTTATGAAACGAATTTGAGGAAGAGCAACGTGATGACCAAGCTGGCATTCGATTGGTTGGCTGATTTCCAGTCCGACGACCCCTCATTGAAGATAAGTGTCTGGCCGTATCAGCAGTTTCTCGATTGTTTTTGTCAGATCCAATAGCGCCGCGGGCTTGGTGAAATAAGCGTCGGCGCCCGCCTGTAGTGCTTTGGTTTCTGTCATCTTGTCTGTCCGCCCCGTATTCACGATGATTGGAATACCGACGGTTTTTATATTGCTTTTCAAAGCTTTAATCAGATCAATGCCAGTCATATCCGGAAGGCTTAAATCTAAAAGGATGGCTTCTGGAAATTCTAGAATAGCCTTCGTAATAGCTTCACCGCCACTGCCAGCTTCGATTGGCTCAAAGTACATGTAGCGGAAGCAGCGTGCGAGAAGATCGCGGCACTCCGAATGATCCTCTACGATGAGAACTTTCTTCCCATGCATTGTGCGCTTTTTCATGAACGATCACATGGCGCAAGCAATATGCCAGAGAGCACCGCCTATGACAGATCCATTCGGTGGCGTTCATGACGACAGAAATGACTGTCAAAGATGACCAAACTGACAGTGTACTGATACTTGCAGATCGAAGAGCTCGCTGGCGCACTCACATCACTTTCGGTGCGGTTCTGGTGACTACTAACTCCTGGATCCAGGGGCACTGCTGTTTTAATTCGGGATACTTCATTAGCAACTGCTTGAGAAGTTCGGCTGCGGACGGCTGAGATGGTTTAGCCTTAATCGCTTCGACCCAGCACCAAGCTGCACCCTTGAAATCGTTTTGGGCGTACAAGCTTATGCCGAGATTCGTAAATGCGTATGGCTCACTGGAGTCTATTTGAATTGCCCGGCGGCAATAACTTTCCCCTTTGTCATACATATACAGTGCGTTCAAACAATACCCGGCATTGTTGCAGAGAAAATACACTGTCTCCGTCCGTTTAGGAGTCAGAAAGAGGCCATGTTCGTAAAGCTCTAAAGCGGTTGCCCACTCGTTACGGGCTTGGGCGATGTGCCCGAGGATGAGGTAAGCGAGCGCTGAACGTTCCCGATCATCGGATTCTTTAATTATTAGCTCAAGGAGCAGTATTGCGAGATCGCTTCGACCCGCCTCCTTATGATAGAAGACCGCGAGGTCCCAGAGAGCTTGTGCCCGTAGTTCTCCAGCGGTTGTTCCCTCAAGCGCCTTGATAATTCGTCGCTCTGTATCTGAATGCGTTGCGGGTATTCCGAGAGGCAAAGGCAGCGTGGTGGAAGCAGTCATGTGCAGGCATCAGGAGCAAACGATAGGCCATGGAGAAACAGACCCGACGCCAGTGGTAATTGTCATCGATTATTCCTGCTGTTGTTCATGACCACCTTCGCAGGGTCGGACTCTAAGGACTTCGGTACCCAAGAAGTCCTGCAGTCATATTAAGCTCGATCCATTCATTCGATGGATCAGCTCTCATCGGCAACCCGACGGTCGATGCATGTTTTCACGAGCGCAATTTCTTCTCTTTTCGGCTTCAGGATCGGTCGTAAAATAATATTCCTGATGGTGTGGAAAGATCCTAATGTGCTCGTCGGCGCCGTCGTTCCGGCATGAGACCTGAACGACGGCCCAGTCTTTCTAAATAGGCGACCAAATAGATCGCGTATCCGAGTTATCTTCGACGATCAAAACTTTCATTCGCCCGCCGTAATCTGAAACGTGATTAACCTACGGTGAAACAGAGAGGTTGGCGCCGGGTACGAAGAAAATCCGTGGTGTAGTAACAAGCTGCGCTTCTTCGCCCCGGCTAATGAGAGACTGAGCAAGCGTTGTGCCCTCACTGTTTATCGAGCAGCTAATAACTCTGAAGAATTTCGGAGCATCTGCGGGAGTTCTGTCACGGCACGCTCAACGGCAGCTTTGCCTGCTAAATCATAGGTACATAATGATCGGGCTTATTTGTCAGTGGTTTCGATTGCGCAGGGTTTCATGAGTGTCTTCTGGAGAGCGAACTTTTCGGTTATGAAAGAGGCGCATTTACCGGAGCGGTTCAGTCAAACGCAGGTAAGATCGAGCTTGCTCACGGTGGGACACTGCCGGCGCTCAAAACAATCAACCTAAGGCTTGAGGATAAACGATGGCTCGTCCGGCTGTTTGGTTTTTTCCTGCGACAAGTAAAATCCGAAACTCTTCTGCACCAGACCGGTGAGAAACGAGATGTCCAAAGGTCCCGGATCGCCTGTGCTGATCTGTACGGCAATAGCGAGTGAAAGCTTGGCGGAAGCTTCTCGGCCGGTCTCGATAAAATAGACCGCCATGTCTTCCATGCGGCGCTGCAGCACGGCGCCGATTTCGCCGGCGCAAAAAGCCTTCACCGCGTCGCGTACGATACCGGCAAATCGTTCTTCCTTTTGAACAGGATTCAGCACAAGCCGGCTGGTCTTGGCTTCTTCAAGTTGCGAAAGGTAAGGTTTGATCCAATCCTCGTCCAGAAACCAAAATTGCAATTCGGGCTCTTCCAGTAAGCGTCGCGACTGTTCCCGCCAATCGCCATCCCTGGAGCCATCGGCACTGAGCCGTCGATAAATCGGATGTTCTTGGGGCTTGGGTTTGCCGGTGCCAATGAGGGCGCGCAGTTCGTGAAATTTCTCAAGACCGCTCTTTCCTTGGGCTCCGGCCTTCTCATGTGCTTGATAAATCATTTCGTCGGCGTATTCCCACGGAACCGGGATCATGCTGATGCCGTGTTTTTCTTTGATCTCGCGAAATATGTTGCGCAGCTCTTTGCGGCGAATCTGCGCGCCGCCGACGCGCAGCAGTCCCTCACGGTCGCTGACCATCGCCTGAAGGGTCTGCAGTCCGTGACCCGCCTGTGGCTTGACGATCCATGCGAGCCGGCCGCCCGCGGCGTCGACGGCCGACATATAGGCTTCGATGTCAGAGGCGGCCTTAAACAACGGAGCTGCTGCGCTAGTCACTGCGGTTTTTGTTTCCGGAACGGTTAAACCCTTCTGACTCAACTTAAAGAGCGAACGGCGAATCTCCTTTTTAAGCCCCTTGTCACGCGCCTGGGGTTCCATCGCCGCCAGCGCATCGACTGCGGCGCTTTCGGCAATTCTCCCCAGCGCGAAGACAATTGCCAGATCGATTTGCGGTTCCTTGCCGAATCGTTCTTGAAGACGCGGAACAAGAGCCGGAGAGGGCTCGTCAACTGAAACGCCGGCTTGCCGGAGCGCTTCGAGCCCGCTGCGAATTTCCTGGTCATGTAACTTGGTTTTGGCCACTGGCTTATCTCTTCTTTGGCTGGCGGGAAACCAACATTACTTCGCCGACATCAGATCGGAAACTTTGCCTGGCCGTCCGGCGAAGGCGAAGTTCGGCCAGGTCTCGACCTGCGCATCGTGGTAGTTTTCGCGATACCACTTGGCAATTTCACCGGCGGTGGCGAACCAAACTTTTTTGTGGCTCTTGGCATAGCGAATAAATTCCCGCAGTAAGAGCGCCCGGAATGGACGACCGCCGACAAACGGGTGATTTCCCCACATCATAAACTTCGGATCGCTGGCTCCCTCTTCATAGAGACAATCGAAACAATCCTTCCACATCTGCAAAAGATCTCTTGGAGTTCTGCCGGCGCGCTGGTAGCTCGAATAATCGTTGAGATCTTGAAAATAAGCGAGAACCGTCAACTCCTTTCCTTTCACCTTGAGCGTATAGGGCGTCTCTTGATGCTGCGGGTCCATCCAGTAGCTGTAGCCGAGTTCCAGGATAATTTCCGGCGTCACCGCACTCGGCGCCACTCCGGTCGAAAGATAACCGACCGGCGCCTTGCCGACCACTTTCTTCACGGCTTCGACGGTCTTCTTCAGGTCGGCTTTCTCTTTGTCACGTTTTTTCATGTAGCTATAGTCATGGATCCAGGTCTCCGTGCCGACCTCATGTCCTTGCGCGTCGATTTCTTTGAATATCTCAGGAAAATTTTGAACTGTAATCCCGGTGGGGAAAAAACTTGTGTGAATTTTTTCTTTCTCGAAGACTTCGAGCATACGATAGATCCCCACGCGCTCGCCAAATTCGCGATCGGTGATGATCGCCAGGTTCTTTTTGGTTACGGCATTTCTGGGAAAACTGCGTCGATTCTCCTGTTGTAACGTGTTGGGGCCGCCCAGGTCTTCCGGCCATGTTTCAAAGGCGACGCACGGCGTGATGGCGATGCGCGCGCCGTTGGGCCATTTAATCGGCGCTCTCTTCGCGGTTATTTTCATAGTGCCTCCTCGGAGTAAAAAATTTTTGTTTAGTCATGCCATAGTTCGGACTTGTTTCCAACAGGAGTGAGCGCTTTCGACAGGATCATTTATCTCTTAAACATTTTTTTGCCAAATAACCGGATTCACAACGTTTCTACTAGATCTTCACGCAATGCGGCCTTGACTTGCGTGGGGATGCCAGCTAAGTCAATAAAATGATTTAAAGCTAGGAGGATGAGTTATGGCAGAAGGGAAAACGATCGAATACCGCGTCGACAATGGCGTTGCCGTATTGGAGATTAACCGGCCACCGGTTAACAGTTATACCACGGACCTGTTGAAGGAACTCGATGCCGCGATTCTTGATGCCCGATTCGACGATGGTGTCCACGCTATCGTCATCACCGGAAAAGTTGAAAAGTTTTTTTCCGCCGGCGCCGATATCAACATGCTATCGAGCAAATCCCTTTCCTTTAAGAATAACTTCGCGCTGCACGGTCACGAAGTTCTCATGAGATTGGAGAACACTCCGAAAATCGTCATCGCGGCCGTCAACGGTCACGCCGTCGGCGGCGGCCTAGAAATCGCAATGGCGTGCGACATACGAATCGCGAAAAAAGAAGGCGGCAAGGTTGGCTTGGCGGAGATCAATCTCGGCGTTATGCCCGGCATGGGCGGCACGCAGCGGTTGCCGCGTCTGGTCGGTAAGGCCCGCGCTATGGAGCTCTGCGTCACGGGAAAAACCATTTCCTTCGAGGAAGCGCTCGACATGGGACTGGTTCATTACATCTATGAGAAAGAGCATTTCATGGACGAGGTGATGGACTACGCGCGGCAGTTCATCGTGCCGAACAAGAGCAGCCTCGCGGTCGGCAAAGTCAAACGCGCCATCAACACCGGCCTCGAACTGTCCCTACCGGACGGTTTGGCATTCGAAAGAGAGCTTCTCGCTCAGACATTCGGCAGTGAAGACGGCCAGGAAGGCGTGAACGCCTACCTGGCAAAGAGAACGGCACAATTCAAAGGCAAGTAACAGAGTTTCAGACAAACATAAAATTCTCGGATCGCTCAACAAAGGACTCAGATGCGAGACGCGCGATAGCTCGACAGAGGCGTACTTACGAGTACGTGGGAGCGAGACGATTGAGCGCAACCAAGCAGGTGAGCATTTTTGAGCGATCTGACATTGGAGGTTAAGAGATGGCAAAGATGTCAATCGGTGGAGAGCTAGTCGACTCCGTCACAAAAGAAACCTACGAAGTTCGCAACCCGGCTACCGGCGCGATCGTAGATTCCGTTCCCAAGGGGAACGAAAAGGATGTTCAACAGGCGATCCAGGCTGCGGAAACGGCGTTCAAGGAATGGTCCGATGTGACCCCTGAAGATCGCGGCTCGGCGTTGATGAAAGCGTGCGAGCTCATCAAGAAAAATAGCAGCGAAATCGCGCAGCTACTCACTCAGGAGCAAGGTAAAACTTTATTCGAATCGGGCCTCGAGATTCACCATTTGGTGCACGGCTTGGAGTTCTATGCCGGACTTGCCTCGAAGGTACGCGGCTCCCATGTCCCGCTACCGCAAAAGGGTGCCTACGGCATGGTCGTTCGCCAACCCATCGGGGTGTGCGGCGGCATCGTGCCATGGAATTTTCCATTAACATTGATGGGCACCAAGCTCGGTCCCGCGCTGGCCGCAGGGAACACGATCATCATTAAGCCGGCAAGCACCACTCCGCTGGCAACGGTCCGCGTTCTCGAATTGATCGCCCAGGCAACTTTTGGGGAAGGCAAGGCGCAGAAGACACTGCCCAAAGGAACGGTAAACGTGGTCACCGGACCGGGTGGGAGCGTCGGTGAAGAGATTCTGCGCAATCCGCGCATCCGCCGCATCGCATTTACCGGCTCCACGCCGGTTGGACGTCATGTCATGGAAGTGGCGGGCCGTGAAATCAAACGCGTCACCCTCGAACTCGGCGGCAGCGATCCCATGATCGTCATGGAAGACTCCAATGTCGATATGGCGATCAAAATGGCCGATGTCGGCCGTTACTTTAACTGCGGCCAGATGTGCCTGGGTGTGAAACGACTCTTCTTGCAAGAATCCATCGCCGATAAATTTATCGGCGGCCTGGTCGAAATCCTGAAGAAGAAGACCGTCGGCAACGGCATGAGCAAAGAAACCCGCATGGGTCCGATCCATATCGAGTCGCAAAGAAAAGAAGTCGAAGAACAGGTAGAAGATGCCAAGTCTCGCGGCGCCAAGACCCTGTTCGGCGGCGAGCGCCCCAAAGGCGGCGACTTCGACAAGGGCTATTACTATGTGCCCACTTTGATGAGCAACGTGCCCGACGATGCGCGGATGACGACGGAAGAAGTCTTCGGTCCGGCGCTCCCTGTCTATACGTTCAAAACCCTGGATGAAGCGCTGGAAAAAGCGAACTCATCCGAGTTCGGTCTCGGCTCGTCGATTTGGACGCGTAACCTGCTCCACGCCAATAAGGCCATCGACAAGCTGCAAGCCGGAAACGTGTGGGTCAACTCGTTGCACTACGGCTACGACGAACTCCCGTTCGGAGGCGTAAAATCCAGCGGTGTCGGACGCGAGCACGGCCCCGAAGCCCTTGATTACTACCTGGAGCCCAAGGGCGTCGTCATCGTCAACATTTAATCAAGCTCTCTCACGAATCAGGAGGCCGGAGTCTTCTCCGCCTCCTGACAATCTGCTGTACGTAACTGCAAACAAGGTTTTTAGCCAATCTCATATCTGGAATCAGCCGGCGATTTTTTTCCAGACACCCTTCGCTTAATTCACGGCCCCTGACTTGTAGCGGACGAGATCGTTGATAGAATCAGTTAAATCACAAGTGATATGGCGATCACGAAGGATGAAGAATACTTCGCCTGCTTGAACGTCTCCCCTGCCCAGATGGATTATCTTTGGGCTGAAGGATGGCGTCATTTCGGCATTTATTTTTTCCGTTATCAGAACTCGGTCCATGCGGATAAGAAGTTCTCAGTGATCCCTTTGAGAATCGATCTTGGGCGATTCAGTTTGACGCGCAGCCAGAAGCGCGTGCTGGCGAAGAATCGCGACGCCAGGACGGTTGTCCGCCCGGCTTCAGTTGATGACGAGAAACGTATTCTCTTCGACCATCATAGCGTGCGGTTTCACGAGAATATTCCCACTTCCCTTGACGACTTGTTATCGCCCATGCCCGCCTCAGTGCCGTGCCCCACCCGCGAGCTCTGTATCTACCTCGCTGAACGGCTGGTTGGGGTGACCTATTTGGACCTTGGACAGCGCGCCACTTCCGCTGTATACGCCATCTTCGATCCGGAGGAGGCGAAGAGAAGCTTAGGGATACTGATGATGTTGGTTTCGATCCGATTCTCACAGGAACGCGGTTGCCGTTATTATTATCCCGGCTATGCTTACCGCGAGCCGTTCGCCTATGATTACAAAAAACGCTTTAAAGGGCTGGAGTATCTGGACTGGTCCGCAGGATGGCGGCCGTATGTAAATGGCCAGAATCCCGGCGACACTTTTTTTCAGCGTGGGGCGTGTACGCCTTAAACATTGGGTTGACAACCCGTTCCTTGTTCGATTAGCTTAGGCCAATCTCATCGGAGTGAAGGAGCCCGCTATGTTTGCACAGATGAAACACATGGCCATCGTCAGTAGTAACTGTAACCAGGAAGGCGATTTCTACCGCGACGTCTTCGGCCTGAAGCGCTCTGGACTGGCCCGCGCAGGCGGCGCAGTCGTGGTTCGCGATGGCTATGTCGGGCTCAACCTCAACCCTCGCGCACCCGGACGCCAGGCGGGATTCGATCATTTTGGTTTTGAGGTAGAAGATGTCGAAACGGTTTTTTCACGGCTAAAGGAAAACTACCCGAAGGTTAAAGTCTTGAAGCGCCCGGGCAACCGTCCCTTCGCGGGCATCAGCCTGCACGATCCGGCCGGAAATGTTTTCGATCTGTCGCAAAAAGGAATGGAGAATCGACGTGATCTCTATGTCGATGGCGACGAAGCCATGCCACGGCGCGTCAGTCATATCGCCTTGCGCGTTTTAGAGCCGGATCTGATCGCCGAGTTTTATCGCACGGTGTTTGAGCTCATGGAATTGGAAAAACCATCCGGCGATCCCAATCACTACCTCTCCGATGGCCAAGTAACTTTAGCCATCTTCCCCTGGCAGATTACGGATTTCGAAGGCTCCGGAATCGAACGGCCGGCTCTGGATCACATCGGATTTAAAGTGGAAAGCCTATCGGCGTTCAAAGCCGATCTGGACAAGTACAACGTTGCCAACCCGGCCGCAGACGATCGGCCGGAAAAAAATCCCGAGAGAGACGTGAGACGGAATCTGTTTGCAAAGTGCTGCTTCGGACAATTTCAAATGGCCGATCCTGACGGTGTGCTCATCGACGTTTCAGAAAAGTAATTTCCAAACACTGCTAAATTGATAGGTCATGATGGGGCCGGCTGCGGCGGCTCCATCTGCCCACACCGAGACCGGCCACAATCGCGGCTAAGAAAAGTCCTATTGCCGGCATCATCGCCGAGAGCGGCGGCTCGACTCCGGTTACGGCGACAACTTGTTCCGCGCGAGATGACTTACCGTCGGGCGTTTCGACGTTTGCCGTTACCCGGTATTCGGCGCCATCGGTAAAATGGAAGCTCATAACGTACTCGCCTTCAACTGGAATCCTATCGACGGCAAACACTGTAAGTCCCTTCTCTACGTGAGTAATCGCCAATGATAGAACCGCCCTGTGTTTTGCGCTAGCTCCATTTGCGTCCAACCTCCAGTGGATGCGGGCCGGCTTTCCGACCGTTGGCGCATCAATGTCCAGGCGCCCGAGACGGTTATCGTCCCCCGCCGCTTGCGCGAATGCCGATCTCCCGGACAAGATGAAAGAGGCGATAACAAGTAACAAGATCGCATGTAGCGCCCCTTTGCTATGGCGCGCCGGCGGGGTGAAGATCCTGCCCGCTGCGAAACCGACTCCGAAAAGCCCGAGGGTGAAGCTACCGAGCATGAACCACTTGGTTCCGTGCTCACGAATTCTAAACTCGAAAGTCTTACTAATTTTCGTTCCAGCGGCCGTCACAACCTCGGCGTCAAGCCGATACTCGCCGCGTATCGGGAAAAGATACTTCCACTCAGCTTTTCCCGCCTTGAGCGGGATGCGTATCTCGATTAATTCGGTGCCCTCTACCAATGGAAAATCCGTCGAGAAAAAGCCACCGGCCTGCGGCGCTTCCAGCCGTATGTTCACCCATCCACCGATCAACGGCGTACCGTCAGCCGCAGTGGCAAGTAGCGAAAGGGATGCAGGTTCGGAAAACGGCCGCAAGCGCTCCGGAAGTGGCGAAGTTTTGAAATAGAGATTGATTTCCTCGGCCCAAAGCGAAGCGCCGAAAAATAGAGAAATAGCGAAAGCCCCGGTTGCGAAAAAATTCTTCAGTGACAAGGAACCACGGCTAATGCATGGCGCACGTTGTGCATCGTGTCATGAACCGCCGGATAGTGGGCAGCAAGAGCAATCCAGAGAATCGTCCCCGATAATAACAACAACACACCTGACTTGATGAAGAACGAAACCGGTTCCGGAAGTACAAACCCCAACCAACCAACAACTGCCTTTTCCATGATTACTCTCTCCCCCTTAGAAGTGGCTCGTATTTTCCTACTAACCGCAAACCGATGTCAAGAGAACCCCCTTCACTAGCCTTGTAAGGAAATAATCCAACGTATAAGATCCGCAAAAATATTTGCTAACAATAAAGTCAGCAATGACTTACAGAGCTGATACGGAGCGCTCATGCACTTTGGCGTCTTTGACCACTTAGACCGCAACGACTTACCCTTGGACCGGTACTATGAGACACGATTAAAGGTCGTCGAAGCATACGATCAGGCGGGTTTTTATGCTTATCATCTCGCCGAGCATCATTCGACGCCGCTGGGTATGGCGCCATCGCCGAGCGTCTTCCTGTCCGCCGTCGCCCAACGCACGCAGCGACTTCGATTCGGACCTCTGGTCTACGCCCTGCCGCTTTATCATCCGATCCGCTTGATCGAAGAGATTTGCATGCTCGATCAAATGAGCGGCGGCCGGCTCGACATTGGCTTTGGTCGAGGAGCTTCGCAGATCGAGGCCGCGATGTACGGTAACGATCCGGCAAAGGCCGAGCTCATGTACGTCGAAGGATTGCAGCTCATTATGCGCGGGCTCACGCAAAAAACCCTCAGCTTTCAAGGTGACTTCTATTCTTTCGATGATGTGCCGATGGAGCTCGAACCACTGCAAAAGCCGCATCCGCCGGTGTGGTATGGCGTGCACTCACCGATTAGCGCCGAACGAGCCGCGCGCCAGGGGCTGCATATCGTCAGCCTCGACCCAGCCGATAAAACACGGACATTCACTGATCGATATCGCGAAGTCAGGTGCGACACGGAGAAAGAAAACCACATGGAGCCGATGATCGGCCTAGGTCGCTTCATTGTCGTCGCCGATACCGACAAAGAGGCGGTCCAAATCGCGCGTCGCGCTTATCCTAGATGGCACCGGAGTTTTAATTATTTGTTCCACCTGCGCGGCGGCAAGGGACCGGTCCATCAAAGGCCCGCCGATTTGGAGACACTCGTTAACATCGGCCTGGGTATTGCCGGCGCCCCGGAAACAGTGACGGAATTCCTCAAGGCCCAGATGGCGGAGGCCGGCACCAACTATCTAGTCGGTCAATTTGCCTTCGGCGATCTCTCGCTTACCGAAACACTGCACTCTTTGGAACTCTTCACCCGCCGCGTCATGCCTGAGTTGCGCAGCATCGACTGAGCTCGAGCTCCGTGCTGTGCCGGGACCTGCTTACTTCAAACTTTTCTCAAGAAATTGCGAGGTGCGCTGCCAAGCTAGATCGGCGGCCTCCTTATTGTAGTTTTGGCCTTTCTCGTTACCGAAGGCGTGACCGGCATCATACCAGTAGGATTCGAACGATACCTTAGCCTGTCTCAGCTTGGCCTCAAGCGCTCGCGCTGCCTCGGGCGCGAAAGAGACGTCTTTCTCGGCAAAGTGGAGCTGCAAAGGTACCTTAATCTTAGTTACATCCGCCGCTCCTTCGGGAGGAAAGCCGTACCATGATGAGGCGGCGTCCACCTCTGGCACGAAAACCGCCGCCAGAACGGTCAAGGCCCCGCCCATACAAAAGCCTACGACACCGACTTTTTTACTGGACTGCTTTAAGTATTGCGTGGCGCCGCGAATGTCCTGACCGGCCGCGTCCGCAAAGTTAAGGTTGGTCATCAAATGCTTTGCTTCGGCGGCATCCAGTGTCACCTTTCCTTTGTACAGGTCGGGAACCAGCGCGCGATAACCTTGCGCGGCGCACCGGTCGGCCATACCTTTGATCTGGTCGTTGAGGCCCCACCATTCTTGGGTAACGACCAAGCCCGGTGCGTCATCTTTATTTCCCGGGCTGGCAAGATAGCCGTTGCACTCGGAACCATCCGGCCGCTTGAACGTAATCATGTCTCCCATGAGCTACCTCCTTGATCAACAGTCAACTTTATCTCGTTACCTATCAAAGCGATCGCCGAAGTCAATACGGCGAGTCTATCTTGGCGACGGTCGAAGTGATAACTTTAAATTATGGAAAGTTTGCCAATGACGACAGTTGGTGAGTCTAAGAAATCACCGGCAGTGTTAAACGTCGCGTCGTTGATAATCGGAGTTCTCGCATCGATTATTATCCCCGTAACGAGAGTGCCAGCGGCCGAAGATGTCGTTAATGAGATCCAACAAGACCAGACAAAAGCGCGCCAGCAGCAACGCATCGATGATCTGCGGCGCCAAGAACAAATTCAACAGCTGCAGCGCGACCAGAGGAGCAGTGAACAACAGCGCCGGCTTGATCGAATCGAGCGTCAAACTGCTCCTTCAACAATTTGGCAGAAGCAGGATGCCTCTCAGATCCAGCAACAACTGGATCAGAATCGGCTCGATCAGCAGCTCAACCGGCTGCAGACCGAGATGCAGATCGATCGCGCTCAGAAAGAGCAAAACCGGTTGCGCCAGCAGCAACGCGTCGACCAACTGCAGCGCCAGCAGCAAATCGACAACCTGCGCGATCAGCTGCGCAGAAATCAGGTGCAGCAGGACCTGGACCGGTTGCGCCAACAACAACTCAACCGTTAAAAAGCCCGTTGACCGTCAGCGTAGTTGTTCGCTCAACCATGCGACGATGACGCCACCCATCGGTCGCGCATTAAAACGAACATTCATCAGCATTACCTGTCAATCGTTTTTGCCCGCTTGATCGAGGAGAGCCAGCGCTAATTTTAGTCTGCAGTCTAGTCTTAGCAGCAAGTTGGTTTGACCGCAGAACAACCCTGTGATACCTGCATGACCAAATATTTTAAAGCGCCGGTTCGATCCACTTGGAATGCGGCAACAGGAGGAATGATGCCGATCGTACAGATCTACTGTACAGCGGAAAGAGGCAAGAAAAAAATGAACTGGTAAAAAGAATTTCCAAGGACTTCGAGGAAGTGGCCGGCGTCAAGCCGGAATCTCTCGACATTCTCTTTCACGATGGATAAAGAGAACTGAGCCATCCGGGCAGTTTGGCATCCGAAGCGCCGGTAAAATGACCGGTGGTTCTATTGAGCACAGCGCTGGAGCAAACAAGTCGCACCGCGTCGTCAAAGTTGAAACTCGGCAACCAAAATCAGGAGGCAAGATGGAAAAGATCGGTTTCGTCGGCACCGGAGCGATGGGAAGCGCGTTACTGTCGCGGTTGAAGCTTGCCGGCGTATCCGTCACGGCGTTCGATGTCGCGCCGAAGGCGCTGAACGAAGCAAAAGAATTGGGAGCTCAGGCCGCCGCGTCCGCCAAAGCCGTCGCTCAAGCGTCGACTCTGATCGATGTCGTAGTCCGCACCGATCAAGAAGTTTTTGACTGTACGCTCGGCGAGAACGGGATCTTCGAGGGCGCCTCGCCTGGAACGTTGGTGCTATTGCACAGTACCATTCGTCCGACGACGACCAAGAAAGTGGCTGAAGCCGCGGCGGATAAACGAGTGTACGTGATCGACGCCTGCATGACGGCGGTTCCGAAGGTCGCGCGGCAAGGCGGTCTCACCTTTCTCGTCGGCGGCCAGAGAGCACTATTCAATCGAGCCAAACCGCATCTGCTGAGCATGGGCAAAGATGCCGTGTATATGGGTCCTTTGGGATCCGGCAACGTCACCAAGCTTATGAAGAACCTGGTCACCGCGTCGGAGGCATTGATCGTTTACGAAGCAATTCAGATCGGTAAAGCCGCGGGCATCGATTATCGCGCATCTTTAGAATTGATGAAGAAAACCAAATCCGAGCCCTTCTTAAATCGGTGGGAGATGAGGTTCGACGTCTCAGGAACGGAGCTGAAGTTTATCTCAGGCGCTAATCTTTACGACAAAGATGTTCCTCTCGCCGCCGAAGTCGGTAAAGCGCTAGGCGCAGACACTCCGGTCACCGAGCAGCTGGCTAAATTGGGAATTCGCTTGAACGGCGGCAAATACACTATCTGACTGTCCGCCTCTGAACCGGCTTAACGATTGAAAACCGGCGCCTGCGCGCAAACCGAGTTAGATGCACATCGATGCGAAGCACAAAATATAGAGATCACAAAATCGAGCTCGTGTCCGAAAAGACATCATCCGGAGAATGGGTCGCTCGGGCGACTATCGTAATCAACTCCCCCAGTGGAGCGAAACGAATTCCGGTCTTCGGGCGCCGGCGTGCCACGTTCGATTCGAAGCGTGGCGCCGACGCCTATGCATTGGAGCTGGCCAAGCTTTGGGTCGACGGTCATCTTTGGGGCGGAAATGGGCGGGGATGAAAAACTCTCGGCGCAATATACTCAACGGCTTGCTCTACGTTATCGTTGATTGGATAAGGAGTCACGCCGTTGGCAGTAAATGTGGAGGAAGCAATGGCAATCGCCGATGTGCAAAAATTCATAGCAGAAAATCACCGTGGTGTATTTGTCGCACGAAAACGCGATGGTTTGCCGCAGATTACGCTGGTTACAAGGGACAGCTCACTATCGCCTCTTCTCGTCTTCCCAAAAACCGGTGATGATTGAGGACGGCGAGATTTTGGCCCGGCTGCCGCGACGTAAATACATTTTGACCCAGTAATCGTAAAAGTATTCGATGTCCTGCTTGGCTTCTTCCGGGTTTCCTTCAGCCGTCTCAAAGCGAATAGTGAGCCACCGGTTTTTTAGAGAAATTCCGATAAGCGAACTATGAGTTCGGCCATCCAAATACGCGCCGGCGCTTCGTAATATATGCGACACACTATATGGATCGGGCATGTGATCCGAGCCCGAGCGTTTGCTCTGAGCCATATGGTCGAATTTGATGATTTCTTCTAGAGGGTAGCGCAGGTCGAGAACTTCTGAGTGCAGCGAACCGCGCAATTCACCACGAAGAATGGCGCCGATACGTGTTATCGACAACTGTGACAACCAATCGAGAGAGCGCGATTTGCCGTTTGATCGCGTGACTCCCCGGATAACATAGGTATCTGATACCCATACAAGATCGGCGCTGACGACCTCTCTACGTTCGAGCAGTTGACCCACAACCCGAAGATCCCGAGCGTAGGAAGGAAGAGTTCTATCGTCGGAGTTTTGCGTTTGATGAGATAGCTGATGCTCGCCCACAAACCCTGAATCAAGTAAATTTTTGGCTACTTTCATTGCCAAACCGCCAAAGCGTTCGAGTGCTGATACATCACGTGCGACTCTCGACTTCCTTCGCTTTCGGCAGCTCGGCTGTCAGAGATGGCATCGAGTTCGTGCTGAGGCCATCATGACCCTTGGCTTTCCGCCCTCTCCTCGTAGAGAGTTTGGCTTTTTCAGGCGAGTTTGATGATCCGTGAAAAACTTCCCACGTCCTTATGCTGTTTGCTCATAGAGCAATCCGAATGCCACAATCCAACAATCAAAACCCTGAAAAAAAGAGTCATTTTCTCGCTATAACTAGCCGGACAGCGATGACAGTCAGCTATCTTGTCTGACACAGGTGACAATTCACCTCCCGACTGTAAACTAAAATGACATTGTGAAGACGCACCAGTTAGCGCTTTGGAGGTTGCCAATGGCACAGAACCACCGCAGGATTCGTCACATCCCTCGAACACTGCGTCGGCAATTCTCTCTAGCAGATTGCTGAAGAACTCTGATTGCAGGCTGTTCAAAAAGATAAAGATACAAGGCGCGCGAGAAATCGATCCTTCGACTTCGCTCAGGACAGGCGCAACGGTGGTGTGTTTATCCTATACGGACGTTCTAGCGAAGCGATCGAGCGCAACGAACGATATGAGTCTTTTGCAGCAGCCTGCTAGTCTAGCTAGGTTAGATCTGTCTTGCCCATCAAGTAGCGATCGCATTCTCTCGCAGCGCCGCGGCCCTCGTTGATCGCCCAGACGATGAGGCTCTGGCCGCGTCGGCAATCGCCCGCGGCAAAGACACCGGGGACGTTAGTGGAGAATTGCCCGTACTCGGCCTTTGCATTGGAACGTGAATCTTGTTCAGCGCCCAACTGGGTTAAAACGGTCTCCTCCGGTCCGAGAAATCCCATAGCAAGCAGGACGAGATCGGCCTGTAATATTCTGTCAGTGCCGGGCACTCGCTTTGGAATGAATGCTCCCTGTTCGGTCCTTGCCCACTCGACATCGTAAACGTGCAATTCCTTGACATGGCCCTTCTTATCGCCGACGAATTTTTCACCGGTGGCTAAATAGACGCGCGGATCGGCACCAAAGCGTTCCTTTGCTTCCTCCTGCCCGTAATCTAATTTGTAAACCTTGGGCCATTCAGGCCAGGGATTATCCGGTTGACGCGTGTCAGGTGGACGCGGCAGGATTTCCAATTGCGTCAGACTCTTGCAGCCATGACGCATCGAGGTGCCAACGCAGTCCGTCCCGGTATCCCCGCCACCCACTACGATGACATGCTTATCTCTGGCGGAAATATAGTTTCCGTCCTTGTGATTGGAATCGAGCAGGCTCTTGGTATTGGCATGCAGAAAATCCATCGCGAAATGGATACCTTTGAGCTCGCGCCCGGGGATTGGCAGGTCACGCGGCTTGGTTGCGCCGCAACACAGCACGACGGCATCGAATTCAGCTTTAAGTTTGGCGGCGTCAATATCGATGCCGACCGCTGTTTTCGTAACGAACTTAACTCCCTCTGCCGTCATAAGATCGACGCGCCGTTGCACGACACTCTTATCAAGCTTCATGTTCGGAATCCCGTACATGAGCAATCCGCCGATGCGGTCCGCACGCTCATAGACGGTTACCCAGTGACCGGCATAATTAAGTTGAGCTGCGCAGGCGAGACCTGATGGCCCCGATCCGATGACCGCGACTTTCTTACCGGTCCGATTTTCCGGCGGCTGCGGTTTTACCCAGCCTTGAGCGAAACCATTGTCGATGATCGAGCATTCGATATTCTTGATCGTCACCGGCAGTTCGTTCAGGCCAAGCACGCATGAACCTTCGCATGGGGCCGGGCATACCCTGCCGGTAAATTCAGGAAAGTTATTGGTTTTGTGAAGCCGGTGCAGCGCCTCCTGCCAGAGCCCGCGGTAAACTAAATCGTTCCACTCGGGGATTAAATTATTGACCGGGCACCCGGAAGCCATGCCGCTGATCAGTTGTCCGGTATGGCAAAAAGGAATACCGCAGTCCATGCAGCGCGCGCCTTGCCGCTGCAGCTTGGCCTCTGAAAAATGTTCGTGAAACTCTCGCCAGTCTTTCACTCGCTCCAGCGGCAAGCGATCCTGGGGCAGCTCACGTTCATAGTCCATAAATCCGGTTGGTTTACCCATCGCGTTAAATTCTCCCAACAATAAGCGAAACTCCGCCCATTTTCACAGCCGGACATTTCCATATTTTCAAATTTTCGCTCCTCCCTTTCTCAGTGGCTCCGGCTCGAAGGCACAATCATGCCTGACCGAAAGGCGATCGATTTCAGCCATCCTTAAACTGACATCCAGAACATGGATCGGTTTGGTGCGCCGGCCGGATCTAATTTCCGCTCACACGGGAAGCGTCGTTCTTATTCGCTTCGAAAGCCGCCATCAGCGCTTCTTCACCGGCTAGCCCCATAGCTTCCGCCTTCTCAAGCTCCTCAAGCACCCGCCGGTAGTCTTTCGGCATCACCTTCACAAACTTCGGCGCAGTCTCTTCCCAGAGCGCCAAGAGCTGCCAGGCCCGCGCGCTATGGGTGTAGACGGCATGGCGTCTCAGCATTTCCTCAGCATCTTGCAAATCTCGGTCGTTCAAAGGCTCCAACGCAACCGTTTCGAAATTGCAGCGGCGTTTGAAAGCGCCGTCCTCGTCAAAAACGTACGCCACACCGCCGGACATACCGGCGGCGAAGTTACGCCCCGTGCTGCCGATGACGATGACTTTTCCGCCAGTCATGTATTCACAACCGTGATCGCCGACGCCTTCGACCACCGCGCGCACACCGCTGTTGCGCACGCCGAAACGTTCACCAGCCATGCCGCGGATGTAGGCCTCCCCACTTGTCGCGCCGTAGAGTGCGACGTTGCCCACGATGATATTTTCCTCCGGAGCAAAGGTCGAGCCCTCCGGCGGATACAAGACGAGTTTTCCACCCGAGAGGCCTTTACCGAAATAATCGTTAGCATCGCCCTCGAGCTCAAGGGTCATACCCGGCGGTAAAAAAGCACCGAAGCTCTGTCCCGCGGATCCTTCGAAGTGAAAATGAACGGTATCCTCAGGCAATCCTTCCGGGCCGAACCGGCGGGTAATCTCGCTGCCGAGAATGGTTCCCACGACTCGGTTGGTGTTGCGAATTCCCAGCGACGCTTTCACCTTTTCACGCCGCTCTAACGCAGGAGCCGCCAGGTCAAGCAAAACCTGATTGTCCAGGGCGTTTTCCAATCCGTGATTCTGCGGAATCTCGCAGTATCGGCCAACGTCCGGACCGACCTTCGGCTGATAAAGTATCGCCGCATAGTCCAATCCCTTTGCTTTCAAGTGCTCGACGGCCTGACGAGCTTCCAAACGATCGGCGCGTCCGACCATTTCATTCACGGTGCGAAATCCCAATTGGGCCATGTGCTCGCGCATTTCTTGCGCAATGAAGCGCATGAAATTGACGACATGGGCCGGATCGCCGGCAAACTTCTTGCGCAGCTCCGGGTTCTGCGTGGCCACCCCAACCGGGCAGGTGTCCAGATGGCAAACCCGCATCATGATGCAGCCCAATGTCACCAGCGCAGTCGTGGCAAATCCGAACTCTTCGGCGCCGAGCATCGCAGCAACGACGACGTCCCGACCGGTTTTTAATTGGCCGTCGGTCTCCACGGCGATCCTGCTGCGCAGGTTGTTAAGCACCAACGTCTGATGGGTCTCGGCAAGTCCCAATTCCCACGGCAAGCCGGCATGCTTGATGCTGGTCTGAGGTGAAGCGCCGGTACCGCCGTCATGCCCGCTGATCAAGACCACATCCGCGTGACCTTTCGCCACCCCCGCGGCAATCGTGCCCACGCCGACTTCGGAGACCAGCTTGACGCTGATGCGCGCATGATGGTTGGCGTTCTTGAGATCGTGGATTAATTGCGCCAGATCTTCGATGGAATAAATATCGTGATGCGGCGGTGGCGAAATCAACCCGACTCCGGGCGTTGAGTGACGCACTTTAGCAATCCAAGGATAAACCTTGCGGCCCGGCAGCTCGCCGCCCTCTCCAGGCTTCGCGCCTTGCGCCATCTTGATCTGAATCTCCCGCGCTTGCGTTAGGTAATAGCTCGTCACTCCAAACCGCCCCGAGGCGACTTGCTTGATCGCGCTATTGCGCGAATCTCCGTTGGCATCCGGCACATATCGAGCCGGATCTTCTCCCCCTTCGCCGGTATTGCTCTTGCCGCCGAGGCGGTTCATGGCGATGGCAAGAGCCTCATGCGCTTCTTTGCCGATGGAGCCGTAAGACATCGCACCGGTCTTGAAGCGTTTGACAATCTCGTCGACCGGTTCCACTTCTTCGACGGGAATCGGTTGGGCGGCGTGTTTCAGTTCCATCAGGCCGCGCAGCGTGGCGAGGCGTTCGGATTGGTCATCGATCAACCGGGTGTATTCTTTGAACGTCCGGTAATCGTTGTTGCGGCAAGCTTTCTGCAAAAGATGAATGGTTCGCGGATTAAATAGGTGCAATTCACCGTCTGTGCGGTATTGATACTGGCCGTATACATCCAGTGTGTGGCCGTTCAGTGGATAAGCCGGAAACGCGCTGGCATGTTGCCGCTGCGCTTCGCGCGCGATTTCATCGATAGCGATGCCGCCGACGCGCGACGGCGTCCAGGTGAAATACTTGTCCACCAGATCTTGCCCTAGGCCGACAGCTTCAAAAATCTGCGCACCGCAATAAGACTTGATAGTGGAAATGCCCATTTTGGCCATGACCTTGACGACACCCTTGACCGCCGCTTTGATATACCCTTTGACGGCATCGTAGTAGGCGATGTCTTTCAGCATTCCCTCATGGATCATATCGTTAAGACACTCAAACACGAGATAGGGATTGATGGCCTGCACACCATAGCCGAGCAGCAAACAGAAATGATGCACTTCGCGCGGCTCGCCTGATTCGAGCACCAGGCCCACGCGTGTGCGAGCTCCCGAGCGAATCAGATGGTGGTGCAATCCCGCCGAAGCGAGTAGCGCCGGAATCGGTGCATGGAATTGGTCCACGCCTCTATCCGAGAGAATCAGAATGGTTGCGCCGTCAGCGATGGCGCGGTCGGCGGCGCGACACAACTCTTCCAGCGCGCTTTCGAGGCCGGTCTTGCCTTCGTTGATCTTGAAAAGTATCGGCAGCGTAACGGATTTAGTTCCAGCGCAATCGATCCGGCGGAGCTTTTCCATCTCCGAATTTTTCAGGATCGGCACCGACAATCGCAGTTGCCGGCAGCTTTCCGGTTTCGGATCCACCAGGTTTCCTTCCAAACCCAATGTCAACGTGGTCGAAGTAATTAACTCTTCACGGATAGGATCGATGGGCGGATTGGTCACCTGGGCAAACAGCTGCTTGAAGTAATTATAGAGAAGCTGCGGCTTGTCCGAGAGCACCGCCAAGGGCGTATCCGTGCCCATAGAACCGACCGGCTGAATGCCGTTCTGCGCCATCGGTCCGATATTGATTCGCAGATCTTCGAAGTTATAGCCAAAGGCTTGCAATTGCTGCAGCGTGTTTTGGTGATTTGCAACGGGTTGCTTTTCAGTCACCGCCGGCAATTGGTCGAAATGAATGACGTTGTCTTTCAACCATCGCCCATAAGGATGAGACTTGGCGATTTGCTGTTTGATTTCATCGTCGCTGATGATGCGCCCTTCGCTGGTGTCGACCAGGAACATCCGACCGGGCTGAAGACGACGTTTCTCCGCAACTTTTTCCGGCGGCACATCCAGCACGCCGACCTCCGAAGCCATAATGACCAAATCGTCTTTGGTCACATAGTAACGCGATGGACGCAGGCCGTTGCGGTCGAGCACCGCGCCGACAACCGTCCCGTCGGTAAAAGCGATCGACGCCGGTCCGTCCCACGGCTCCATCAAGCTGCTGTGATATTCGTAAAATGCCCGCTTCGTCTCGTCCATGCTATCGTGATTCTCCCACGGCTCGGGAATCATCATCATGACGGCGTGCGGCAACGAACGCCCGCCCAAGGCGAGAAATTCGAGAGTATTGTCGAACTTGGCGGAGTCGCTGCCATCCTCCTGAATGATCGGAAAAACCTTCTTCAAATCGTCGCCGAATAGTTGCGAAGCCAGCATCGCTTGCCGCGCATGCATCCAGTTTTCGTTGCCGCGCAATGTGTTGATTTCACCATTGTGGATCAAATAGCGATAGGGATGGGCGCGTCCCCAACTGGGAAAAGTATTGGTGCTAAAGCGGGAATGCACGACGGCAATGGCCGATTCCAACATGGGATCGGAAAGATCGGGATAGAATGTCGCCACCTGGCGCGGCGTCAGCATGCCTTTATAGATGATCGTGCGGTGGGACAGGCTCGGGATATAAAAGAAATCGCCACCGGCAAGGCCGGCATAGCGGATGGCATTTTCGGTCCGGCGGCGAATGACGTAAAGCTTGCGCTCGAAAGCCATGTCATCCTCAATCCCATCGCCGCGTCCGATAAAAACCTGGCGCACAAACGGCTCGTAGGCCTTGGCGGTTTCGCCGACATAAAAATTATCCGTCGGCACCTTGCGCCATCCCAGCACGCGCTGGCCCTCGGCGGCGACTATTTCTTCCATGATCTTGGAAAACTGCTGGCGCTGATCGCGGTTGTCCGGCAAGAAAATCATGCCGACGCCATAATCTCCCGATTCAGGCAATTGAAAGCCAAGCCCCTCGCAGGTGTGCTTGAAGAATTCATGCGGCACCTGTAGCAGAATGCCGGCACCGTCGCCGGTATTTTCTTCGCAACCGCAGGCGCCACGGTGATCCAAATTTTCCAGTACCGTCAACGCTTGTTCGACGATCTCGTGTGATTTTTCACCCTTGATGTGTACGACAAAGCCAACGCCGCAAGCATCGTGCTCAAACTTGGGATCGTAAAGTCCCTGCTTGGGAGGTAATCCGGAAAGTGTCATGGTCGTCACCTTTGCTTCGCTAACGTTTCATCCTAAATGCCAAACTAAAACTCTGCTCAGGAAGGCGGCAGGCCGGAAGAAATCTTAAACCCAATATAGATGACCCGCTTCTGTCCATAGAAATCGCTCGATGAATTTACTTCCTTTTTGAGTTACGCGGCTCCGTTAACCCCTGGTCCAGATCGACGATCTGGCTTTCTTTCGCGGTCGAAAGAACCACTTTCGTTACGGTTCGGGTCACTCCTTCCACTGACCGAATCTCGCCCAGCAACTTCTCCAGTGAGCCTGTATTGGCCGACTTCACCTTTAGAATAAAGGTCTCATCACCGGTTACGTGATGGCATTCCAAAACATCATAATAGCGCAACATCTGCGCGGCGAATTTATCGATGTCGCGCTGATTGCCAATCGATACGCCGATGAATGCGGTGATATCTTTGCCGACTTTTTTGCCGTCCAAGAGGGCTTGATAGCCCTTGATGACGCCACCGGCTTCGAGTTTTTTAACCCGCTCCATAACGGCCGGCGCTGATAGATCGACCTCTTCGGCGATGTCGGCAAGCCTAGAACGACAGTTATTTTGCAGAATAAAAAGTATTTTTAAATCTATTTGGTCTATCAAATTAAAAATTTTAAGTATAAAGCCCGTTAAACTTAAACTTCTTATGTCAGAGGTCAAAAATAATGTCAAGCGCACATCAACATTTTTTCAGAGGCTCACTCCCTCCTGATTGGTGCAAACCTCTTTCGACCGCGCCTTGAACCAGTTCGGCCTGCCAGCGCAATAGGCCGCCGATTTCCATAATTTCGTCGACGGTCCGAGACTGGTTCAGGGTAATGACCTCGAGTGCAGCTCGGGGCGCCATAGTCGAAGCGGTGATCTCCAACTCCTTAGCGATTCGCGCGCATTCGCTTCGCAACGCGTCAATCTGCTCCTTCCACTCGCGCAGTGAAGCATCACCGCGCTCAGGTATTTTGGGTTCCGGCCATTGCGCCTGGGGCATTTCGGCCGCCCGCGTGATCGCCTCTTCGAGAGTCTTCAGCCGCGAGCCGTGGATGTTTCGCGGCAATTTAGGTCCTTGCTCCAGCGGAACGCCGGGGTGGGACACCGCCCATTGGAGGACCTCCAGTATCTGTTGATTGCCGAAGACCTTGAAGGGCGGCAGGTTGGCGTGCCGGGCGTGCTCGTCGCGCCAACGCCAGAGTTCTCGCAGATAGGCCAATTGGCGGCACGTCATTCGCCCGGCACCCTTGATGCGCCAGGCTTCCTCAGGATCGCGTGAATTATCATGCCCGGTCGCCTCCACCATTGCTCGGCAACTTTCCACGTGCCAATCCACACGCCCCCGCTCGCTGAGCTCGCCACGTAGACGTTCGGCGAGTTGCTCGAGAAAACGCGTGTCGTTGACCGCATAGCGCAATTGTTTTTCACTCAGCGGCCGGCGCGACCAGTCTGACTTCTGCCCTTCTTTTCCAATCGTGATCCCAAAGAAACGCTCGATAAGGGCGGCCAGCCCGATTTGTTCGATGCCGAGCAACTGCGCCGCAATCATGGTGTCGAAAACTTCACGGCGCGGTCTGAAGTTCAGCGAAACTCGCATCATGCGCAGGTCGTAGTCGCCGCCGTGCAGAATCAAGGGCTTCTCGGCCAGTGCTTGCACCAATCCGGTCAGGTCCAATTCGCAAAGCGGGTCGACGAGGTAGTGCTCGCCTGCGAGCGAGAGCTGCATCAAACAGACCTTTTCGAAATAGTTGTGCAGACTGTCGGCCTCGGTGTCCACCGCCACTCTTTCGGCCGCGCCGATGCGCTGGATCAGCGTTTCTATCGCGGCGCGATCTCGGACGTAAACGTATTCCTCGGACTTCGGCGTATTCACCAATTTGATCTCCTTCATCAAACTACAACATCCAAACTTGGCATTCTACTTTCTCGTGTAACTGTTTGTCTGAACTTGAACGTCTCGAACTCTCAATCCCCTGGGATTTGCCGCCTGAAAGATTGTCCAAGGTCGCGACATATTCAGCGACCATGACCGAATGGTGTAGAGGTAAGAGAAAGATGGAAGTACCAAGATACATCCCCGGAACCTGCCCGGCGAGATAAGCCAACAAAGGAATCGACTGCAATATCGCCGCATCCGGGCCGGTGACATAATGTTGCGCAACGAACAAAGCTTCGAAATTGCTCTTATAGGCTAGCTGTGCCCTCTGGGAAACTTGTTGGCACGCCTCGGCCGGATTCACATCCGCCGGATAACTGCCGAACTCAATACCAAATCGCATCATTCTCCTCCACTGGATGTCAGCAGACCCTCTTGTTTAGTAAAAGATCGCCATGCAAGCGAATTGACTGCAAAATGAGTTTATCTTCGAACTGATATCCGAAAAGGATTTGCATTCGCCGGTTGGTGAAAGAGGCTGTCGACCCCTACTCTCAGGAGACGTTGAAACAGGTAAGACCGTTTTGCGTGACTACATCAAGGCCATGGTCGGATTTGACGAGCGAACCGATGGATAGGCTGGACCCCCATGCGCTCCCGTGTTGCAGAGAAGTTCGCTTTCCTGATGGGGAACGGTCACCAGTTTGCCTCCGCCTTCTCTTCGCCGCTTTTTCGCGGAACTGAATCGGCAGATTTAGGAACTTTTCTCTCGGTCTAGTGTCTTCTCCCATAATCGAAAGTAGTAATTAACAAGATAATCCCCTTCGCTCCTAGTAATCCGACCGTTCTTAACAGCATCAGCGACAGACTGAAAATCGACTATGTCGGCGATCCTCTGAGCTTGAGCATCTTTTACTTCCGCAATCGGTTTAGCTCTTAATTCCATTCCCCTCCTTAGCAGACTATGCTCGCTTTAAGAGAAGGAATGCAAACCCTGAAATCCCGCGTTGGTTCCTTAAGAGTTAATACAAATCCAAGTCTTTCAGCATCTCTTCCTTAAGATCATAGATCCAGCCATGGACCATCACTGGCTGGTCCTTTTCGCCAGGCTTGTTGCACCACCTCAGCGTCGCGGACTGCCTGGACTTGGGCCATGACGTTTAGCTCGCACAAGCGGCGCCAGCGCATCTCTTCGTCCGCACGCCAATGACTTTACTTGACATGAAGCCATACACTATGGTTAAGAAATTTTGCCGGTAGCCTAAAGCATCCACATTGGATCGGTCCGGCTATAGCCGGCTCGTCACAGGGCCGGCTTTTTTTGGATTTGCCGATCGGCCAGCGAATCCTGAACGAGAGAGGCTGACTTTTGTTATCAAGCTATGATTTTTATCAATTTATGAATTGACAGTTGCTAGACCGAGATTATGTTTTCTTATTTTCCTGTATTAATACTCCTCTCACCGCTGGCGGCGGGTTTGATCATCGGCCTTCTGGGACGCGCAATCGGGGCTAAGGCCGCTCGGCTCGGCGTGGCGGCCGAAGCGATCGCCTTCGCGCTTTCGCTGCTGGTCCTTTACGAGGTAACTACCGGCGGGCCGCAGACCATCCATTTATCACCTTGGAACGACGGCATCTTACAATTCGGTTTGCACATTGACCGGCTTTCGTCGGTTATGCTCGTGTATATCGCCGCGCTCAGCATCCTGATCCATCTCTTTTCGATACGCTACATGCAACAGGAACGCGGATATACGCGCTTCCACAGCTTACTGGCGTTCACCGGTTTCGTGCTGTTCGGCATGGTGTCGAGCGCCAATCTCCTCATGCTCTTCCTATTCTGGCAACTGCTGAGTTGGTTCGTGCCGCTCCTGTCTTACAATCACAGCCATCCTCTAACGGTCCGCGGCGCGTTTAGAACATTTGTCATGCAGCGCATCGGCGACGTGGCCTTTCTCGCTGCCGTCGTGCTGGCTTATCGCGCGTACGGCACCTTGGACTTTCAGCAGCTGTTTCTCCGCGCCGCCGACATTCAAAGTTCCCTTTTTCTTGGTAGCTTTGAGATGCGCGCCGACACCGCCATCACTTTACTGATTTTCATTGGCGCCATGAGCAAGTCGGCGCAGTTTCCATTGCACATGTGGCTGCCCGACTCTCTCTACGCTCCAACACCGGTCACTGCCCTGCTGCACGCCGGAATCATCAACGCAGGCGGTTTTCTCTTGACCCGTCTGGCGCCGCTGTATGACCTGAACCCTCCGACGCTCCATCTGGTCTTCGCCGTCGGCATGCTCACCGCTCTTCTGGGTTCTTCCATGATGCTCGTCCAGAACGACATCAAGAAGACCCTGGGCTACTCAACCATCGGGCAGATGGGCTTTATGATCATGGAATGCGGTCTGGGTGCCTACGGCTTGGCAATCTTTCATTTAATCGCGCACGGTTTATTTAAGGGCACGATCTTCTTGAACTGCGGCTACGTAATTCATGCCGCTCGTCAAGAACCTAGACTGCCTCCCAAAATCGAGAGAGCAGAGCGAAGTCAATTTTCGACTCTGACGTGGCTCACCGGATTTCTCACAACCTTGATCCTTCCTTTGATCATCCTGTTAGCCGCTCATGGGATCCTGCGCATCCCGCTGGGAGATTCACAAGGAACGGTGATATTTCTCTTTTTCGGCTGGGCCACCTCTTCCCAAGCAATCCTGACTCTATATCGGCTGCGGGCCGTGGCCACTTGGAAGGTGGCCGCGAGCATGCTTTTTACACTCTTCCTTGTTGTCGTCACTTATCTGCTGGCTGCGGAAAGCTTCACGCATTTTCTGTTTCCGGCGCCGGGCGAGGTGGCTACCCATTTCCAAGCCGGCGCTCTACCGGTCGCGCTGTTCGATGTTTTGGTATCGGCCTTTGCCTTGATCATCATTCTTGGCTGGATGCTGATTTACGCAGAGAGCCATGGACGAACGATCGGCATGCCGCAATGGGTAAATACCTTACAGGTGCGTATTTACCTGCTATTGATGAATCGGCTTTACCTCGATGCGTTAGCCATGAGACTCGGCCGGCTTATCCGACGTGAGATCGATCGCCTGAATGCGAGCAGGATCTTCCCCTATGTAGCAGGTTTGATCGCCATCGGCTCGGCGCTGGCGTTCGACGCGGCGCTGCCGCCCCTGCCGCCGGCGCAAATCGCACTAGCCATCTTCGTTGCTGTTCTGCTGCCGCTTTTTCCGCTGCACGGAATCTACGTGGCTGCGCTCACCCGTCGGCCGGGATACCAGGCAGTCGCCCTGGCCGTGCTGCTGCCGGCGGCGGGATTGTTCGGGCTTTCCAGGTTGATGCCAGATCTTCCGGTCGAGACTCTTCGTGCCGTGAGCGTGTTGGCCCTGTTCGGCGCGGTTTATGGATCGCTCAAAGCTCTGGGTGAAACGAGAGTTCCGCAACTAGTGGCCTATGCCAGCGTCTCATTCTTTTCAGCTCTATGGTGGAGTTTCGGCGTCACGGGAACCTTTGCTGTCCAACCGATCATCTACTTCGCCGCGACAATATTGATTTCGGCCGGAATGCTCCTCGCCTGGCAGCGTGTGCACCGGCGGTACGGGAATCTGACTCTAGAACGGATGCACGGTTTGGCG
>WHTF01000032.1 GCA_009379725.1 Deltaproteobacteria bacterium | reverse complement strand
GTTTCATTTTTCTATCTATTGGCACCCTACCCCTGTTTGTGCTTTTGCCACCCGCCTCGCTTGTGTCAGCGAAGTCAAAGACGAGTCTTCGCGGGTAAAAAACGGAGTTCCAGCGCGTGAGCTAAAGGAGGAAGAACATGGCGTCTGATACATGGCGTGGGATGGTGGGTATGATTAAACCCACCAAGGGTTCGGCTTCGCTTGTAGAGATGATCCGGATGTTGCCGGACGGGATTGGGATCATCCCCCTCTTCAATAATATCCGCCATGGCAAGATCGAGGAGTTCCGGGCGGCGATCCCTGTTTATGAGGAAAAGATCGCGGAGCTTGCGGAGGACCGGGTGGACCTCATACACGCAGCAGGCACGCCGCCCTTCATGCTCCTGGGATATAAAGGAGAGCAGGAGATCATTGAGAAGTGGGAGAAGCAGTTCAAGATTCCGATCTTCACCTCAGGCACCAACCAGATCGCGGCACTGAAGGCGCTTAAGATAAAAAGATTCGTCGGCGTCGGTTACGACTTCGAAGACACCAGCATCGTCGTGAACTATTTTACGGCGGGCGGCTTCGACGTGCTTGGTATCGAAAGGCTGCCGGTCCCGTGGGAGGAGGTCGGGAGGCTTTCGTCGACCGAGGTCTACTACCACGTCAAGCGCCTGTTTCGGAAACATCCTGATGCCGACGGAATCTATTTCCAAGGTGGGAAGTTGCGTATTCTGGATATCATTGAGCTGCTGGAACAGGATCTCCAGGTGCCGGTCCTACACCCGGGAGTCGCGCAAGCTTGGGAGATCCAAAAGCGGCTACACGTGCGCCAGCCAAAGACAGGTTACGGCCGGCTTCTAGCCGAGATGCCTTAGCAAACGCAGCGATCAGGGGTTTACCATCGCGTTAGGTTTAGCTATAGGGCCAGGTTTTGAAAAAAGAAACGGCGTTTACCCGGCGGTGTGGCTTAGGGACTCGTGCTGGGAAAATGTTCTTGGTTGCCAATGAAAGGGTGATCCATGGATGCGCACTATGATTGGATGGCAGTTGGCTCAGGTGCGGCAGGCTTGGCAAGTGCGTTGTGGGCGGCGCACCGCGGTCTTAAGGCGATCGTCATAGAGAAAGCGCCTGTTGTAGGCGGAGCCACCGCATATTCTTACGGTGGACTTTGGGCACCCAATAACCTCCTTCAGCGCGCCGCCGGCGTCGACGATTCTGCCGAAAAAGGGCTTGAGTACCTTCGCTTCCTTTCGGGCGGATTCGCTGAAGAAGAACAAATGCGGATGTATGTGAAAGAGGCGGCCGCGACGGTCGAGGCATTCGCTCAACTGGGCGTTCCATTTCGGATTATTGAAGGTCTTCCCGACCATTACTTTCCGGGGGCGCCGGGTTCACTCGACCGGGGGCGAACACTCGAAGTAGTTCCCCTGCCAAAGAGTGCCCTGCCTGATTATGCTCCCGTTCTTCTAGAAAGCCCGTATATGCCTGGAGGTGTTTCTTGGACCGATGCAATTAAGTGGGGCGGGCTCGGGAATCGTTATAGTTGGTCTCCTGAAAACCTTAAACATGCGGCGTCTGTCTATGCGGCGGGTCAAGGATTAGTCGCATGGCTACTGCTTAAGTGTTTAGAGAAAGGAGTGACTCTTTTGACGCAATCGCCGGTAATAAGGCTCCTACTTGAAACCGGCCGGATCTCGGGTGTTGAAGTAAAGGACGTAAATAGCACACGGCAGATAAAAAGTAAGTGCGGAGTTTTTCTCGCGACGGGTGGATATGAAAGCAACCCGGAGTTTGTTCGCGCTTACCAGTGGTTTCCTAATTCCGCTCCACACCATCCGCCAACCCAGATGGGCGACGGACTCCTTATAGCAGGGGAACTAGGTGCGTTTATCCGAAATATTCCGAACAGCTTGAGTTCCATGGTGGGCTACTGGATTCCGCGGCCCGGACTTGAACCTGAGTTTCACTCCGCCGGTATTCAAGAGTTAGCCTACCCCCATTCCATCGTGGTCAATGCCGAAGGCAGTCGATTTGGCAACGAAGCATTCTTTCAAGAGTTTGTCGTAAAATTGAGAGAGTTTGACGTAGTAAAAAAACATCGTTACGCAAATATCCCGTTTTTTCTACTGTTTGATTCTCAATTCAGAGAGCGCTACCCATTTGCCAATATTGCGCCTGGAAGGCCGCTGCCCGATTGGGTCAAGCGCGCTGAGTCGCTTGGTGGCCTCGCGCAACATCTGGGTATTAACGCCAGGCAACTCCAGCAAACCGTGGCGAGATTCAATGATAATGCGCGCGCCGGAATAGATCCGGAATTTGGTCGCGGCCAGTCTCTATGGATTCGCAAAGTTGGAGATACAAAACATCCGATCAATCCCAACTTGGGACCGTTGGAAAAGGCGCCGTTTTACGGCGTGGAACTTACGCCGACTGAGTCATCATCCGCGGGTCTCTATACGGACACTCACGGCCGGGTCATGCATTTGCGCGGACACCCCATTGCCAACCTCTATGCAGGCGGCACCGTAAGAGTGCGAACGGAGTATGGAGCCGGTTACCAAGCGGGTCTGACATTGCTGGGTGGTATGACCTTTGGAAGAATGGCCGTCGAGCATGCATTACTTGGGAGATAAGAAGAGGAGCTGAATCATGCAAAAGATAAGACGCAGCATGGTGGTTGTACTTGTGACATGCGGACTATTGATTTTGCGAGCGGCAACACCTGGGGCCGCGGCAGAGAAGGCAGATAAGCTGAGAATCGCTTACGTCGCGCCCATCGGGGCTATGGCATCAATATGGATGGCCGCAGCCTCTTCGGCCTTTCAGAAAGAGGGACTCGATGTTGAACTTGTATATATTCAATCGAGCGCCGCGATAGCGGCCATCGTGGCCGGCGAGATCGATGCCGTAGAAATTTCCGCTCCAGGTATCGTTCCGGTAGTGCTCGCTGGTGGAAATATTACGATGATAGCCGGACTGCTCAATAAAATGATCTTTTCCCTTCACGCACAGAACGAAATCAAGTCGGCCGAGCAACTGCGAGGAAAGCTGATAGGGGCAGACCGCATAGGGACGCCCAACGACTACGGAGTAAGAACGGCTTTAACCAAGCTCGGGCTCAAGCCGGAAAGTGGTGTGCAATTGTTGCGTCTGGGCGGATCGGCGATCCAGTGGCCGGCATTGCAATCCAAACAGATTGCGGCATCAGCGCTAACGCCGCCGGTGAGTTTTAAGGCGGATGCCCAGGGATTTACCAGGCTAGCGGAAACCTACGATTTGCCTTACCAAAATGTCGGCCTGGTCATCAGAAAAAACGAGATTGAGAAACGCGCGGACATTTGGCTAAGAGTGCTGCGCGCCGTCCAACGGGGCATCAACGCGTGGTATGAAAATCCGCAGTTAGCCAAAAGTGTTCTTGCTAAATACACCAAAGATAACGATCCCGTGATGTTGGATAAGACCTACGAATTTTTTACCAAGCAGGCGGGTTTCAATCGGGATCTTACATTTACTGATCTCGGTTTCGAACAAATTCTCAAATTCTTGGGGGGAACGGTGCTCCCGGCGGCAAAGGATGCCTCGGTAAATCAATTCTACGATACAAGGATTATTGAGAAGCTGAAAAAATGATCATCGATCGTGATGATTTACGGATTAGGATTCTGAATTGCGGCTGAGTTTCGATGCACGCGCGTTGGCGGTTGCGCGCCCGGCCGAACGTTGACTGGAAAAGCGCCGGGCAATCGCCGGCGCCCAACTGAATACCAGGCGAGATCCAAGTAAAACTGCCAAGACCAGCCCGTACTGCACCGGGCGGCGAATGTCTGCCTTGACCAACCAATAGAAGTGAAGAACTGCGGCGGCGGCGGCAAAGTAGACCAGGCGGTGTAACTGTTGCCAGCGCTTACCGAGCCGCCGGATCATGGAGGCCGTCGAGGTGATCGCCAGCGGAATCATCAGCACCAGCGACGTGAAGCCGGCGGTGACGTAGGGACGCTTGAGAATGTCTTTGACGATCGCCTGAAAATCAAAGAAATGATCCAGGACCATGTAGGTCAGGAAATGCAGTGCGGCGTAAAAGAACGCGAACAGCCCCAGCATACGCCGGTATTTGATCAGCGCATTCCAGCCGCAGATTTTGCGCAGCGGAGTGACGGCCAGACTTGAAAGCAAGAGGATCAAGGCCCAGGAACCGGTAAAGCGGGTGATGAATTCTATAGGATTTGCCGTCAGGTTGCCGGTGTACGCGTTGTAGCCAAGCTGGCCTAGAGGGATGAGGCACGCGAGGAATACGGCAGGTTTGAGCCAGGGAAGCATTTAAGGGACCAGAAGTTGGAGGTGTCAGAGGTCAGAAGTCAGAGGTCAGAATTTCAGATTTTGTGTTGTTTTGGATACTGATCTCCGATCTCCGACTCTGACTTCTGATCTCTGATCTCTGTCTCTCGCTTTTCCTTCCTAGTAGAATTTTTTGAGATCCATGCCGCTGTAGAGCTGCGCTACCTGATCGCCGTAACCGTTGAACTTGAGGGTCTTGCGCCGAAGAAATTCGCCGATGCGCCGCTCGGTAGCCTGGGTCCAACGTGGATGATCGACTTCCGGATTGACGTTGGAATAAAAGCCGTATTCTTGCGGCTGCATCCTATTCCACGATGCCGGGGGTTGTTTTTCGACAAAGCGGATTTTGACGATGGACTTGATGCTCTTGAAGCCATACTTCCAGGGCACGACGAGACGGATGGGCGCGCCGTTTTGCGCCGGCAGAATTTCCCCATACAGGCCCACCGACAAGATCGTCAGCGGATGCATGGCTTCATCCATGCGCAATCCTTCGACATAAGGCCATTCCATAATCGGCAGCTTTTGACCCGGCATGCGTTTAGGGTCCAGTAGCGTAACGAACTGTATGAACTTTGCGTTGCCGGTGGGCTCGGCAAGCTTGATCAGCGAGCTCAAAGGAAAACCAAGCCATGGAATCACCATCGACCAAGCTTCGACGCAGCGCATGCGGTAGACTCTCTCTTCGAGCGGGCTGAGTTTTACCAGAGCGTCGATGTCGTAGGTCTTAGGTTTTCTAACCTCGCCCTCGACCGATACAGTCCAGGGACGAGTGGTCAGATACCTGGCGTTTGTCGCGGGGTCCTCCTTGTCGGTGCCGAGTTCATAAAAATTGTTATAACTGGTAATATCCTTGAAGGAGTTTTGCTTCTCGGCGGTGCTAAAGGAACTCTTCTTAACGTTGCCAAGCTTCTCGCCCGCAAGAACTTCTGGCGTGCCTCCAGTCCAATCCAACCCGCTGAGAGCTGCGCCCGTAGCGAGAGCGGCAGCCGACGCGGAAAGCATGAACTGGCGCCGGTTCAGATAGAATTCCTTGGGAGTAATCACGGCAGACTTGATGTCATTGGATTTTTGGATCAGCATCCGTCCTCACTCTTCGTCATTGTTCGGCCAGCAATTGCAATCATCGATTTGGGCTTTTCGCATGCGCGCGCACTAATATGTCTGTAGCGGATCATGCCTTGTTTGTCGATCGACAGACGGCGCGTCGTCCCCATTCATTATCTAAAAAGATCCCGAAGACCTCAGGGGCCGGTGAATAGATGACCGGTGTCGCCTTTCGTTGCGGCCCGAATATTTATATATAGGAAGAACGTCCAGCCGTGCTTTAAGGTTCCCGCAATCCGATGGCGAATGTGAATCAAAGAAAAGCGGAGGGCGTTTTCCGCCCTCCGCTGTGGTTGTTGTGGTTTAGTGAAGGTATGATTTGCGTGACGGCGACTGTGTAAAATCGTCCATGATATCGACTGGATGTGAAGCTTTCTTAAGGATCTGGATTAATGCTACTTGGGCCAACTGATACGCGTCTCGATCGTTATCGGAGTATTCAAAGGCAACTTCGCTGGCTGCGGCGATGAGCTCTCCGAGAGTTGTGTCCAACCGTTTTGTGCTGTTTTCCATTCTCTCCCTCCTTCTCGATTGCGCGCGAATCTTACTACCGGGTTTTCTGTCCTTCTCTTTCGCGCCTTATTACTTAGACGATGCGTAAAGGAAAAGGTTGTAGTGGAAATGTGAAAATTGCTTGGTGACTGAGGTGAAGCTAGCCGAAGGTCAAGGTTCAGGGAGCATGGGTGCGTCTTCTTCGACCTTTTGAAAGAGTCGCATTTGCTTCACCCGGTTGTATTCTTCTTGAGTTATATGGCCGACACTGGCCAGTCTCGCTAAAACGAGGTTTCGTCTATAAAGAACGTTTTTTCTTAGACCTGTACGCGGGCTCGGAAGCAGAGCGGCGAGAGTCGCCGCTTCGAGCGGATTAAGATTGACGGCGGATTTTTCAAAATAGTGGCGCGAGGCAGCCTCAACGCCGTAAATGTTTCGGCCCAGTTCCACGACGTTTAAATAAATTTCGAAAATTCGGGTCTTGGAAAGAGAGTATTCGAGCTGCCAGGCGATGATCACTTCGGTTATTTTTCGCAATGGACTTTTTGACGGAGTCAAGTAAAGATTTTTTGCCAGCTGCATGGTGATGGTGCTGCCGCCTCGCTTGAAGCTCATGGTTTCGAAATCTTTTTTCAATGCTTCCTTGAGCTCATTGACATCGACTCCTTTGTGACTGAAGAAAGAGGCGTCTTCGCTGATGAGAACGGCCTTTTTCAAATGGTCGGAAATCTTTCCATAAGGCACCCAGATTTGCTGCCGCGAAACGGGCAATTTCTTCTGTTTGTTTTCCTGATCTCGAAGCTCCATGAGAGCCGAGCTCTTGGGATTGCTGTTCTTCAAAACCGATACGGCGGGCAACGTGGTATAAAAATAAGAAAGGGCGCCGACCAAGACGGTGAGTAGCAGGCTCTTAAGAAGAACTCTTTTCATAGGATGCTAAAACCTTGGCGGCTTTAACGGTCATGGACGACAGCGGATAGCGTTGAAGCGCGGCAGGAGTTACCCAGCGCCAGCGCGAAGCCGGCAAATCGATACTTTCATCGGCGGGGACTTCGATGAGAAAAATGGGTGAGCGAATGCGCCGATAAGTGATGTTGTGGCGAATCTCGCCGACACGGCGCTGCGATCGTAGAGTCGCACCGAGTTCTTCCAGCTGGCGCCGTGTCGTTGCAACCACACTGTCGCGCGCGGTCTTTTCACCGCCGGGAAATTCCCAGAGTCCCGCGAGCAACCCTGGCGTTGGGCGGCGCCGCAACAGGATCTTCTCACCGCGCCGGACAATCGCCAGAGGCCATGTCACACTTTTGAAGTTTAACTTCCTGCGGGCTGCCGTTTTTTTCGTGCTGTTTTCTCTATGGGATAAACAATGCCGGGCCAGCGGGCATAACAGACAGCGCGGCTCACTGGGAAGACAAATACTTGCTCCGAGCTCCATGAGGCTTTGGTTGAAATTACCAGGTTGCCACCTTGGCACCAGCCTTTGTGCCATGATGCGCAGCTTTGCCGCATCGCCGAGGTTGAAAACACGGTCAAGTACTCGCCGCACGTTGCTGTCCACTGCCGGATAAGTTTTTTGAAAGGCGATGCTGAGCACGGCGCCGGCGGTGTATTCGCCGACCCCCGGCAGCGCACGCAACTTTCCATAGTCCGGTGGAATCGTTCCGCCATGCTCGTGCATAATCACCCGCGCCGCCATCTTGAGATTCTCCGCGCGGCGGTAATAGCCGAGGCCCGACCAGAGGCGAAGAACCTGCCGCAGAGGCGCCTGATTCAGCGCGGCAACGGTTGGGAAGGTTTTAAGAAACTTTTCGTAATAAGGAATAACGGTCTTAACCTGCGTCTGCTGGAGCATGGTTTCGGAAATCCAGATCGCGTAGGGGTCGGAGGTCATACGCCAGGGAAGATCTCTCTTGTTCTTTTCGTACCAAGCGAGAAGGTTGCGGCGGATCGGGGTTAGTTTCGTGGCGAACATCAATGCAGTTCAGTCGAAATTCAGATATAAGGGACACTTTAGACGAAATCGTTCTTGAAGGAAACTTATAACGCCCCGTGTTGCCGATCTTCTTTGGTATTCTCACTTCACTTTGTTTCGCAATTGCCAGTCTTTTGGCCCAGCGCGGTTATTATCTGGCTGCCGCGCCCTGGGGCGCATGGATCACCATAGCCGGTAATACCGTGGTTTTATTGGCGGCGCATTTTTTACTTCACTCCGATACCAGGATCTTTGTCGCCGACAATCTCATATTCGTCGCCATCGGTCTTCTTGTGCCCGGAGTGACCCGGGTCCTGAGCTTTCGCGGCATCCGGACCATGGGCAGCTCCGTGACATCGACGATTATCAACACGACGCCGATGTTTTCCACGGTTTTGGCGATAGTCCTGCTTGGCGAGCGGCCGGGCCCGTGGGTTCTCGCCGGTGTTCTGCTGACGGTCGCTGGCTTAGTTACGGTCTCATGGACCGGCGCGACGACTTTATACAAAAAAACCGAGTTGATCTTTCCCTTCCTTTGCGCGCTCACTTTCGCATTGAAAGATGTCACGGTGCGTTGGGGGTTGGCGGATGGTGGGGGACAGCCGATTCTGGCGGCGGGCATCGCGGCGCTGACGTCCACCGTCGAAATTTTTCTGATCACGCGATACATTCAGGGCGAGAAGTTTTCTTTGCCTTCAGCGCATGTCTCGCGCTGGTTTGTCGGGTCGGGAATCTTCACCGGCGGTTCTTTCCTCTTCATGTACATCGCTCTGAGCATGGAGCGAGTCACGGTCATCGCTCCGCTGATCAATAGTTACACGATATTCGTTTTGATTCTGACGCCATTGATGGCGCGCCGCATCGAGACCGTCACCTGGCGCAAAGTCGCCGGCGCCGCGATGGTCGTCGCGGGAATCTTCATGGTATCGCTGGGCAGGGATTAGCTAAGAAGTAGACTCCGGCGCAGTCGGAAGACCCGCAAAGTACCACAGTACCAAGAGTATGACGCCCAAAAACTCCGGTAACGAAGGAGAGATGTGGATGAGCGCGCCACCGAGGATGCCGCCGAGTGATGAACCGATAAAACCAAAAAACGTATAGACACCGGTGGCTGTGCCGCGGCCGCCGAGCGGAATCCTTTTTGTCAGAAACGCCGGTAACAGCGGTTGGAACAGGCTGTAGCCGAAAAAAAAGGCGGCCCCGCTCAGATAGAGAAGCAAATCGGATTGAGCGCCGACGAGGTAGATGGCATAACCGGCCGCCGCCGATAGCCAGCCGATTAGTATCGGCATTCGGTAGCGGCCGCGTTTCTCGGCGTGACGCATGTAGGGAAATACGAGCAATACACTGGGCAAGAAAATAATCAGATAGACCTTCCAAAGCTGCGATCGATGGAGTCCCACTTCCGCCCAACTCAGCGGATAAGTGAAAAAGAAAAGATTCAGCGCAAATGAAAGAACAAAGGTCGCGATAAAAATCGGCCGCAGCTCGTTATGCAAGAGAATCGGCTTAAAGGCCATGGGAGCCTCTTTGTTGTCGGAACGATGTTCTTGCGGAAATGAGATTGCGGCAAGAATCATTGCCAACAAAGCGAGTGCAGCCAAAATATAGAAAAGACCGCTGAGCCCAATTCGAGCCGCTAATAGAGGTCCGCCCAGGATGCCGATCATGAATGCGGAACCGATGGCAATTCCGGTAATGGTAAACGCTTGGGTACGGACCGCCGGTCTGGTGAGGTCGGCCAATGCCGCCAATGCCACAGAACCCACGGCGCCGGTGCCTTGAATCACGCGGGCCAGGATCAGCTGGGAAATGTTTTGCGCCAAGCCGCAGCCGACGCTGCCGAGCGTGAATAGCGCAAGGCCAAAAAGTAATACCGGCCTGCGTCCCCAACGGTCGCTGGCCCACCCCAGCGGAATTTGCAGGATACTCTGCGTCAATGCATAGATACCGAAAGCGACGCCCGCCATGGCGATGCTCGCCCCGGCATACTGGACCGCGTACACGCTGAACACCGGGAGGATCAAAAAGATACCGAGCAGGCGCAGCGCGCAAATAAGACTGACGACAATCACCGGTCCGACTTCAGCCCGGGTAAAAGAATGAGGATTGTCAGTCAATGTGTCGAGCGAGCTCCAGCGATCTCTAGTGCGTGAAAAATAATTTTTCCAATTTACACGCTTTGGCAAAAATGGGAAGGGGGCCATAACGGAACTCGTGCCAAGATGTCTCTATTTACTTGCCGGTCTCCGGAGTCCCGCCGCTCTGTTTCACGCCCAAGTTTGATGGCTGGCTGCCCTCGCTTATATGGAGCGTCCTGTGCGGAAACGGAATCTCGATCTTATCGGCTTCGAAGGCTTTTTTTAGCCGGCGCCGGTATTCCCGTCCGACCATCCACTGTTTTATCGGTAATGTCTTGAGCCGCGCTTTGATGACCACTGCTGAATCTGCAAATGAGTCGACGCCGATAATTTCGAGGGGTTCGAGCATGACCGAGCCATATTTGGGTTCCGCCTGCAACTCGTCGCCGACTCGACGCATCACATCAATGACGTGGTCTGTATCTTCCTTGTAAGCCACACCGATATTCATCAGGTAGGCGGACCAGTCCTTGGTCATATTGGACAATGTATTGATCGAGCCGTTGGGAAAGATATGGACGATAGCGGCTTCATCGCGCAGTATGATGGTGCGGAACGTGATCGCTTCGACGAATCCGCCGGTGCCGTTGATGACGGCCACGTCGCCGACACGGATTTGATCCTCCAAAATTAGAAAGAAGCCGCTGACAAAGTCTTTCACGAGGTTTTGCGCGCCGAAGCCCACCGCCAGTCCGACCACCCCCGCGCTGGCGAGGACCGGCGCAACGTTAACGCCCACTTGCCCGAGGATTGTTAAAACCGCGGTAAACCAGACGAGACCGGCGACGATAGTCCAGACCACGCTCATGAGTGTGCGGATCCTCATCATGGCGGCTCCAGGGATCGTTTCTGAAGACTCTGCTGCTCGGACCAGGAGCACTTCCAGCCGGTTGAGTGCCGGGCGCAAAAGCTTAATGGCGATCAAGGCTGCTAACAGAATCAAAAGAACACCAAGCGATGCTTGTGCCAAATTGACGCCGAGATCTAAAAATTTCGGCAGATATGCTTCGAATGAGTTTCCAAACATTCTAAGTCCTCCTCGAGAAAATTTGCGGTTTGACGCTTTGTCTCATAAGTTTTCCATTCGGTACTTAATAAAACGTATGTAGCTCCGAAGCAATTCTATTTTGATAATTCACACTAGCCATTGATTCTCGCTTGCGCGGCCGGCTGACTCTGCAGCCTCCGGCAACGCACTCCTGTCCAAACTAGCGGTCACATAGACCACGAAGATGATTCGCGCAAAGACGCAAAGGGCATGGGTTGTCATTTCGAACGAAGAGAGAAATCCTTCTTAGATCCTTCGCATCCGCTCAGGACGACGGGCCTGTCGCCCGTCGCTTTGCGGTCTTGGCGTCTTGGCGCGAGAACAGAATTCCCTGGATGTGGGCCTGAGCTACAACGTGGTACGAGGTAGGGAAATCCAAGTCCTTATAGCTCTACATCGGTCGGTCGTTTGTAACTTGTTTTTGGACGGCAGTGCTGGTGACTGCCATAAGATAAAGCGGATCCTTCTGGCTCAGGATGACGGAAAAGGGAATGAAATCCCGACCGCAACCGTTGGTCCGGCCAACATCTTGAACTTTGAACGTTTTGAACTGGGTAAACCGCTCGAACGAGGTGCGCCTTCTACTCGCTCGACGTTAAACGTTGAACCGTTGAACTTTGAACCTTGCGCCTGGGGCGCGACTTACGCTCCCAGCGCCTTTCTGAGCTGAACGAAAGATCGAATCTGCTCCGCATTGATGGCGATCTGATTATCCTCTGCCTGATACAGACTACGCTGGGTTTCCAGCAACGTCAGGTAATCGATGGCGCCGGCGTCGAAGCGTGCTTTGGCGATATTGTAGGCGTTCTGCGATTCCGCTACCGATTCGCGCGATAGCGCGGCTTGTTCGTTGCTGCTTTTAAGCGTAGCGAGGGCGTCTTCGACTTCTTGGAATGCAACGAGCACGGTTTTTTGATACTGCGCAGCCAATTCCTTCTGGCGCGCGGTGACGTTTTCGAGGTTTCCGGTAAGCCGGCCGCCGGTGAAGATCGGCGCCAGAACGCTGCTGGCGAGCGAAAGCGCGCTGGCGGCAGGATTGCCGAATCCCGCCGCCATGCTGGCATCCACTCCCAGATTCATTGCCGGAAAGAAGGCCGCGCGCGCGGAGCCGATATCGGCATTGGCGGCGCGCAGCAACGATTCAGCCCGTTCGATATCCGGCCTGGCGGTCAAAAGCGTTGCCGGCGGTGTAAGGTTCACCGCCGGTAATTCAAGCGATGCCAGATCGGCGGCCGGCGCTTGCAGATTCTGTGGCGCTTGTCCAAGCAAGATTGCCAATGCGTTTAAATTCGTGCTGCGGGCTTCAATGAGCGAGATCAACGAAGCCCGGAAGCTGTTCACGGCCACACGCTGCTGCGAGACTTCCAGTCCGGAAACCGCGCCGGCGCGATAGCGCGCCTCGATAATGCGCAAAATTTCCTCGGCGTTTTTCAGGTTATTTTCGGCGATGCCGATGCGCTGGTTCAAGCTCAGGGCCTGGGTAAAGAAGTTGGCGGTGTCGGAGGTGACGACAAGCTGCAATGCGTCATAGTCAAAGGCGCTTGCCTCGGCCCGGTAGTTCGCCGCAGCTTTGTTGCTGCGGTTTCTGCCCCACAAATCGACTTCATAACTGACACTGCCGACTCCTCGAGCCGTGCTGACATTCTGGGGATCCTGAAAACTCCGCGATGCGCCGCCGCTGGTTTCCACCGATGGGAAGAGCGCTGATCCGGCGATTTTGCCTTGAGCGCGCGCTTGATCGACGCGTTGCAGTGCCGCCTCCAGATCGAGATTTTGCGCCAGCGCAAGTTTCATGACGTTGTTCAACTCATCGCTGCCAAGCTCCTGCCAGAACGGCGTGGTGCTCGGCTGGTAGCTGGCGCCGACACCGGCGACGTTGCTCCAGCCCGGCGGCACGGCCATCTGCGGCCGCTGGTATTGCGGCGCCAGGCTGCACGCCGACAGAGCCAATGAAACAGCGATTGTAGCGCCAAGTTTTCGTTTCTTCATAAACGACCTCACTCCGATGCCAAAGCTATGACGGGGTCCAAGCGCGCGGCTTTACGCGCGGGTAAATATCCGAAGATCAGCCCCGTCGCCGACGCGCAGGCGAAAGCGAGCAGTGCCGGCGTCATGAAGAAGATCACCGTCATGCCGCTGTAACGTAAAATCATTCCGGCACCGACGCCAACGAGAATTCCCAAGAGTCCGCCGGCGGCGCAGACCACCGCGGCTTCGATGTTGAACTGCAGCAGGATGTCGCGCGTGCGCGCGCCGGTGGCCATGCGAATGCCGATTTCCCGGGTGCGTTCGACGACGCTGACGAGCATGATGTTCATGACGCCGATGCCGCCGACCAAGAGCGAGATCGCCGCCACGGTTCCCAAAAGCAACGTGAATGTATCCTGCGTCTCCATCGCCGCTTGTAAATAGGATGCCATGTTGCGCACGCGGAAATCCTCGGTGCGGTGGCGCTCGCGCAGCAGGTTTTCGACCCGCTCCTGGGTCGCCGCGATGTCGGCCGCGTCCGATACTTTTAGGGTGATGCTGCTGAGATAGTTTTTACCGAATAGCCGCACCAAACCGGTATTGATCGGCAGGAAAATGACGTCATCCTGATCGCTACCGTTGGGCGAGGCGCCTTTTTCGGTCATGACACCGATGACGAGAAAAGGCACGTTCTTGAGCAGGACGTATTTACCTACCGATGCGCGGCCGTCGGGGAAGAGTGTTTTCGCCACCGTGCCGCCGAGCACGACGACCGGTGCATACTGCTTCATGTCGTCCGCATTGAAGAACTGCCCTTCGGCGACCTGCCATTCTCGCGCGCTGGGAAAATCCTCGCCGGTTCCCTGCACCGAGGTCTGATAATCGCGGTTGCCGTAACGTACGGTCATGCGGCCGCTGCGCTCCGGCAGAGCGGTTTCGATATTCGGCAATTTTTTAAGTGCGGCGGCATCCTCGGGAATCAGCGTGGCGATGTCGCCGGAGTTTCGTATGCCCTCGGCGCCGGGGCGCACCAACATCAAGTTGGTGCCGAACGAGCTGATACGGTCGAGCACCTTTTGCCGGCTGCCTTCGCCCACCGCCAGCATCGCCACTACCGCTGCCACGCCGATGATGATGCCGAGCAGCGTCAACACGGTGCGGAACATATTGACCTGCAGCGAGCGCCAGGCGGTAACTAGAGCTTCTTGCATGCTGGTGCCGAGGCTGACACCGCTGGCGCATACTTTATTCTCCGCGCCGGTGGCGTCAACGGTTTCGGTTTCAATTGTCCCATTATCGTCCAAAATTTGTCCGTCCTGGATGCGCACGATGCGGCTGGCGTGTTGCGCCACGTTTTCGGCGTGAGTGATGAGAATGATAGTCCGGCCTTCGGCATGCAGCTCTTTGAGCAGCGTCAGAACTTCATCGCCGCTCCTGGTATCGAGAGCCCCTGTCGGTTCGTCGGCGAGAATGACCGGCGGATCGTTGACCAGCGCGCGCGCTATCGCGACGCGCTGCTGCTGGCCGCCGGAAAGTTCATTGGGACGATGATCGGTACGGTCGCCGAGACCCAGCCGCTGTAACAGACCGCTCGCGCGTTGCGATCTCTTCTGCTTGGGCAGTCCGGCATAGACGGAGGGAATTTCGACGTTCTCCCCCGCCGTTGCCGTCGCCAGCAGGTTATAGCGTTGAAACACGAAGCCAAAAGTTTCGCGCCGCAAAGAAGCCAACTCATCGGCAGAGAGATTGGCCGCCTCCTTGCCCAACACCCGGTAGCTGCCGGACGTGGGCCGATCGAGGCAGCCGACGATGTTCATCAAGGTCGACTTGCCGGAGCCGGACTGCCCCATGATGGCTACGAATTCGCCGCGGCGGATCGTCAGAGATACGCCGTCGAGCGCCCGCACGGTGGTGTCGCCGTTGGTGTAGTGTTTGTGAACGTCGCTCAGCTCCAGGATTGCTGCGCTCATAGTCGTGGTCCCCGGTTCATGCGGTTGCTGCCGGAGCGCGGTGGGTTGCCGGCCTGCATAGTCGAACCTGCCGGGCGATTAAGAACGATGCGTTCGCCGGGTTGGAGGCCCTCGGTTACTTCGGCCTGTGTGCGGGTCAGCAGCCTGACATGAATAATTCTCTGCTCACGGCCGGTGCCGGTCATCACCGATACGCGGTACGCCTTGCCCATGTCGTTATCTCGATCGGAGGCGCGGCGAGTCAGCGCCTCAGCGGGAACGATGACGGCATTGTCAGCCTTGCCGAAAATGAAGAAAACCTGCGTGGTCATGCCGCTCATGAGCTGGCGGCCTTCGTTCTTCACATCGATCAAAACATCGTAGAGCACAACGTCATTTAAAATCTGCGGCGAAGGAAGAATCTGCCGTACCTTGCCCTGCCAGCGGCGCTCGACGTTGCCCAAGGTCGTGAAGTAGACGGACATGCCTTCCTTGAGTTTGGTGACGTCGGCCTCAGCGACCTGCGCGCGCACGGTCATGGTGTCGAGATTGGCGATCTGAAGTATGATCGGCGCGCTCTGGTTGGCGTTCAAAGTCTGTCCTTCGCGGGCGGGCATAGTCGTGACGGTGCCTGGCATCGGTGCATATATCTTGGTGAAACTCAGATTGGTGCGGTTGCCTTTAATGTTAGATTCGGTCTCTTGAATCTGTGCCTGGATAGAAGCCAGCTGGGCCTTGGCTACTGCCGCCTCAGATTCGCTTTCCTGAAGCGCCTGTTGGCTGACGGCGTTGACGGCGATTAGGCCCTGGTTGCGCTTGAGGTTCTGTTCGGCCAGCGTGAGCTGGGCTCTTTGTTGATTGAGTTGCGCCTTGAGGCTGTTGAGACGCGCTTCGTTGGCTTCGACCTGCGATTGATAAACCCGTGGATCAAGCTCGGCAAGGAGCTGTCCCTGGTTTACCGTATCGCCGATGTCGACGTGAATTTTCTTAACTTGACCCGAGACTTGCGTTCCGACATCGACGTATTGCTTTGCTTCCAATTTGCCCTGTGAGGTGACCACTTCTTCGATCGTGCCGCGGGTGACGACGATGGGATGAAGATTCTCTTGAGGCGTTTGCGCGGCGGAGCCGTACCAGTACCAGCCACCCGCCAGAACGGCGGTTAAAGTAGCCAGCCCGACGATCTTGTTGCGTCGCGTTTTCGATAGCCATTTCATATTGGTTTCCCTTTCGCCAACGTTCTCAGTCTTTGATACGAATGAAGCCGCATTTGTCTCCGCGGCAGCCAACAAAAGCGCCGCTGGATAACGCTAATGTGATTGGAAGACTGGATCGGAGTTTCGGATTTGAATGCATAGTCGATTACGTTCATCATTGCAGTGCGCCAGTTGGCTACGCTCAGCGAGGCCAAAAAAGCACAGCGAGTCTTATTAAAGTTGTAGCAGCTTGCGTGTGGGGCCGGCTCACCGTGAAGCGTTCGAAGGACGCTGCAATGCCGTGGCCATGATTTTGCGTTGTTCCGACGGCAGTTCCTTGGCCGATTCTCGAACGACTGCCGCGAATCGGCTGCCCAGTTGTCCGCGCAGTTCGGCGATCTTTTGCACTTGCCGATCATAGGCGGTTTCGTCGAAGGGTTCGGCCATTAGGATCTGAATAGCCTCGGTCCGCGCGGCGCGAATCTGCTCGCGGATCGGTGCGCTTTGCTCCAAGGTTGCGCGGAAGCGCGCACGGACCGATTCGGGCAGCTTTTGCAGGGTAGCTTCGATTCTTTGCTGCCGGGAAGACGACTTGTCAAAGCGCCTTGGTAACTGACCAAGCAAGACGCCGGCGAGAAGGACATTCACGACTATCGAGGCGATGAAGGCAAGTTTAAGGGTTTTGTTCATAATAGCTCCTCATCGACATAGAGAAAGCTCTGGACGGCAACGGCGTTGGAAACCTCCGGATTGGTCTGCACCGGGGTGTAAAAACCGACCGCGAGTCCGACTATCAATGTGCCGGCGAGCACATAGGCGGGCTTGGGCAAGTGAAATTCCGCAAACAGACGCCTAAACCATTGCATCAGTGTATCCGTCTGAGTTTGCGGGATTCGTTGGGCTTTTAAAATAATCCGCTGTGCCAGATCGGGACTGGCCGGCGTGATCCGGCGCGCTCTTAGCATTTCATCGAGTCTTTCGTCTTGATTATTGCTCATAACATCCTCACAAATAGGTTTTCATACGTTCCTTGAGCGTGGTCTTCGCCCGCATGATCAAGGATTGTAGAGCCTTGAGATTCAGTCCCATCACGTCCGCCGCTTCCTGATTGCTCAATCCTGCTTCAAAACAAAGATTCAATGCCGTTCGTTGGCGATCGGGAAGAGCGGCGATTTCCTTCTCGAGCATTTTTTCTCCTTCGGTGCGTAACATCGCCGCGTCCGGTGTTTCTCGCTCGTCGACTAACAAAAGATCTTCATCGAGCTCGAGCGGTTTTTTCTTCCTTTTCCAGTCCAGACATAAATTAACGATGATGCGATAAAACCAGGTGGTGAATTTGTTGTTGCGCTGCGCTTGCCATTTGACCGGATCTTCCCACAATTTCAGAAAGGCGTCCTGCACGATGTCCTCGGCTTGCTCTCTGCTTTGCAGATAACGGTAGGCGAGCCGGTAAAATCGCTCGGTGTGGCGTTGCGCCAGAACGCTGAAAGCTTCGTGGCTGCCGTCCCTGACAAGCGCCAGCAGCTCTTCGTCGCCTTTTTCACGCCATCCAGCCGGCATAGAATTGTCTTTCCAAAGTCGATGATTTGATTGATTTTTTTAATCATACATCCATCCGGCGCTAGAGCCAAAGCGGGCGCGCTCAATGAGCCTTCAGACTATGATACGAATGAAATGGAAAAAGTATTCGAAGGGGTTAGCGCGGTTGCCCTTAGTACCGATAGGTGCCGAATAAAGCACATAATAGATATATGGCAACGGTGAACAACGATCCTCGAAGTTCCCGGAAGGTTCCGTAAGATGCCGCGAATCAGTTTCTCACGTTGATCGCTCAAGGCGTTTGAACGATTGGAACAGTTTTAATCCAAGCTGTACGCTACGCTAACTTGACAGCCGGTAAACGAATGTCCTAGAAGCGGGAAGCACAGCAGGTAAATCATACTATCGAAGCGAGTTTTTCAGGGAGATCGATAAGAGCGAGCTGATCGAAAAACTCGACAAGAAATATAAGTAAGAGGCGTAAACTTCAAAGACGGATAAGAAAGGAGAGAAACCATGGCACGCATCGCACACATCGCACTTCTGACTAAAGACACGGAGAAATTGGCTGAGTTCTACAAGACCTCCTTCGGCATGAAAGAGGTCGCCCGCAGCGGTGAGGGCGGAGAAAATGGCAGGGCGATCTATGTCTCCGACGGGCATATCAATCTCGCTATTTTGCCGGCACGTAACCGGCGCGAAGGTATCTACCACTTCGGTATCCAGGTGGAGGATGTAAAGGAAGCCACGCAAACCGCGCTGGCAGCCGGCGCCACGGGCGGAATCGCCGAGCTGCCAAAAGACGGACGTTTCGCCGAAACGTTTGTGCTCGATCCGGCCGGCACCCGCATCGATTTATCGCCGGGCTGGAAAGTGTAAGCGGCGCTCAGGAACGTAGGTGTATATCCCCGAGGCCGCCAATTCAATTCGAGTAGCAGAGGCAATCTTAGGCGCACATCGCCGAGATACCTTGGATGCTCGTGGTCTGGACCTAAAAATTGGTTATCGTCAGCACTTGTTTGATCGCAATCACTCATGCTTCATAACACGCGCGATGTAGATCAAGACGATGGCCGCGACGACGACCCATGAGATCAGATCGAAGTACTCGCCAACCCTTGCGAAGTTACTGCCCAAAAAGTAACCCAGATAAGCGAGTAGGCTGGTCCACAGAGTTGTGCCGATTGTCGTGTAGGCGAGAAATAATACCAGATTCATCCGTGCGATGCCGGCGGGAATCGAAATTAGAGAACGTATCGCCGGTACCAGGCGGCATAACAACACTGTCGCAGAGCCGTGTTTGTCAAACCATTCCTTGGCTCTTTCGATGTCCTTGCCCGAGATGGTCAACCACCGCCCATGACGATCGGCTAATTCTTTCAAACTTCTTTCATTGATCAATCGCCCTACGTAATATAAAGGCAGGGCTCCCAGTACGGAACCGACCGTTCCCGCGGCGACGATTCCGGCAAAGGAGAGCTTGCCCTGCATAACCATGAATCCGGCGAGTGGCATAATCACCTCTGAAGGAATCGGAGGGAAAACATTCTCCACGAACATAAGCAGCACAATGCCGAGGTAACCGAGAGAATCAATCGTATCGATTACCATTCAGCCATCTTTTCTTAATACGCGAAGTTAACCCTGGCTGCAGTTGCCGACGCTTTCTTTTGATTTACATTCATCGCACAACTTGCGGTAGCAGGCTTGTGCCCTGCTCGTCAAAATCCGATTCAGGATAGTCTGTGCAGTTGCTGCAAAAATGCCAAGATTCGTGATCCTTCTTTGTTCGGTAAGGTGTCATCATTAGAACCTCCTCAGTACTAATCCGGCTTGCCCATTATTTAAACTCTAACGATTTTTGAGATGAGAGGAAGATAGGCCGCAAGCGGCAGCTCCCCATCAGTTTGCCGGCGTCCAACTTTGATTTTGGCCGAAGGCGAGACAACGTCGGTCCCACCTCTGGGACAGAGAGTGCTCCCTGCGTCCCGTGTATGCAGTTTCCTACGGAGTAAACTTCAGCTTCGAACACGTGAATCCATGATGAATCCATTGGCACTCTCTATGCACGAAGTTTCATCGGGAAACATCCAAGATCGGAGGTCATTTTATGAGCAGAGATAGATTGAACAAGGACCGATTCAGAGGGAACTGGCCGCAATTTAAGGGCGAGCTTCAAAAAAATTGGCAATACTTCACAGATGATGATCTCGTAGAGGTGGAAGGCGATTATGATAAGTTCGTAACGATGGTGCAGAAGAGGTGTCGCGAGAAGGAAGAAGATGTCGTGCGGTGGACCAACAACTGGTATTCAAAGCGTGAACAGGATGAGGTCCTTGCGTCAAAAGCTACCATATCGCGAAATCAGATGTGAGAATCAAAGAACTTTATCAATGCGGGATGGGTGAGGACTAAGGGTGTCCCGATTGTGTGACGAACTCCCTCCTGTCGTGCTGATTTTTTCTGGCTTCACTTTTGCTCAAAAACAGAACCATGCCATCTTTATTACGCATTCTCACAGGCTTCGTACCTGAAGTCGTTATTGACGTCTTGATCGTGCTCGGAATAGCGTTAGCGATTTATTTTTCGCCGTGGGTAGCCGATCTGCGAAGTCCTAAAGAAATAACGATGTCACCGTCGTTTTCGGAAGCCTCATCCACAGTCGTGGTCCGCTAAGTAACGAGGAATGCTTCGATAGGATGAGCGAAACAGCGGAGGGAGGCGCTTCTCTCCGGATCCTGAAGCTCACGCGAAATTCCCGTTAAGCAAAGCGGCAAATCTCTCCTGATCTGTTGTCGATGCACTGTCCAGCGCACACCACGTAAATTCTCCGGCATATAGCCGCACGGTGGGCCTGAATCACACCGGCACCAGATCCCTTAGCGTGTCGTACCAGGCGCGGCGCTCGTTGCGGTAGTGTGAGCGAACGCGAGTCAGATTTACGAGAGCGATTTTAAATAATCCACCACGGCTTCGGCATCGGCGCGTATGAAACGGAACGGAGGCATGGGAGCTTTCGGCATTGTCCCGTCGGGCGTGATTCCTTCCATCAGTAAACGGATCCCATCTTCTCTGGTATAGCCGGGTAGCCCGACGATGGCGGGTGCCTTGAGAGCCCACTCGACCCTAAGATTAGCCGGGGCCTTCACCGGCACCGGCGCGCCCTCGAGATACCTACTTAAAAGCAACTGCCCCGTCTGATCTCGCGGCGTGTGGCACTGAACGCACATGGCCACGTGCTCCACAATGTATTTGCCGCGCATCGTCGAATTCCGATCGCCGGTCTTTTCCGCAGCGATCGCAAGCCAAGTGCTGAACAAAAGAAACCCAAGCGATAGAATTATTTTAGTGATAGTGCCTCCTTGCGGTAAGTGTTTCGTCAAGCAGCAACACATATGCCATCTGCCTCGGGCCTTTGAGCCGATTGGTATCAATCTAAGCTTGTCTATTCGGAGTACATCATGATTTTTTTTGGCGACCGCCGGTCAACCGAATGAAATGTAATGCGCGTTGAATTTACATGAGTGTCTCAGCGTTGAGATAAAGAATGATTCTTCTTCTCACTTATGCAATCCGATTGCCCGGTACTCACATTGAGTTCCTCAAATCATTGAAGGCCGATTCACCTCGTGGTATGATCGTAGGTTTAATGATTGGAGTAAACTTGAATAGACTAAGAACGTATTTTATCCAATGGTTCGATGCCGATCACGGCACTTCATCTCCAACCCATGATCCTAAAGCGGACGATATCAATTGGCTGCGGTGCTTGCCGTTTGTGTTGCTTCACTTGGCCTGCATCGCCGTGTTCTGGGTGGGATGGAGCAGTATCGCCATCTTTATCGCTGTAGGACTGTATCTGGTGCGAATGTTCGCAATCACGGGAATTTATCATCGTTACTTCTCGCATCGAACTTACCGCACGTCGCGCTGGATGCAGTTTATCTTCGCCATCCTCGGCGCCGCCTCGGCGCAACGTGGACCGCTTTGGTGGGCGGCGCATCATCGCGCTCATCACAAATATTCCGATAAGCAACCTGACCCTCACTCGCCGATTCGCCATGGCTTTTGGCGCTCGCACGTGGGGTGGTTTATGACCGGGCGGCATTACACGACTGATTACCGCCGCATACACGACTTTGCCCGCTTTCCCGAGTTGGTGTGGTTGAACCGCTATGACGTTGTCGTTCCAGTGAGCTTAGCCGTGGTGCTGTACCTTTGCGGTCGACTGCTCGAATCTGCTGCGCCGTTTCTTGAGGTTACCGGATGGCAAATGCTTATCTGGGGATTCTTTGTCAGCACCACGGCGCTGTTTCACGCCACCGCAAGCATCAATTCGGTGGCTCATTTATTGGGCCGGCGGCGTTACGACACCGGCGATGATAGCCGCAATAATTTCGTCCTCGCGATCATAACCCTTGGCGAAGGCTGGCATAACAACCATCATAAATTCATGAGCTCTACTCGACAGGGGTTTTATTGGTGGGAAATCGATTTGACCTACTACGTGTTGAAACTAATGTCATGGCTCGGGCTTATTTGGGATTTAAGACCGGTGCCTGCCAAGGCTTATGATCAGTCGCAGCAATTGCCACCGGAGGAACTCGCATCCGCCGCTTGAGTTCAAAGACGCGACACTCGATAATTTTTGATCTGACGGTGCCCTTCTAATGCCGGCGATTGCTATTCTTTTGCGGCGATACGCTCCAGGTCGACAATCGACGGTCCGTCTAATCGAAACGCCCGATGGACCCGCCATTCCCTTACCTCCATCTTGCGAATTCCTCGAATATGGTGTGGATCTTGTGCTGCAATGGATTCGGCTTCGCTGAGACTGCGGGCTAGCATGACATAGATCCCATACGCGCCATCGGTAGTGGGGCCGGAGAAAAGGAGCCGTCCTGCCCGGTGTTGATCATCCAACCATTGCCGGTGCTCTTCGTAATGGGTTTGTTTGCTTTCCTCTTTGTCGGGTAATGACTGCGAAAGGACGATGTACCACATGTATTGCTTCTCCAATCGTTGATTACGGCGTCTCTCGGGACGTGAGCCGTACCGCGCAAGGTCTATCGCCGCTTTTAAAGTTCGCTGCCTGTCTCAATAAACAAACGATATCAGTTTCGTGAGATCCGCGGCAATCGGTCCCACACCGGAGGGCACCGATCCTACTATGCGCATAGGCGTCGGAAATAATATCTGTTTCAATAATGCAACAAGAGCCCCTGATTATTTTCCCAAACTAACGACAATGGCGATTATTCAAAACCAGTTTCCCGGAATTTGCATTGCTCGTTCCTGTTGTCGCATGCATTTTGCCAGATCGTTCGTGGCTGATAATGTGAGGTATCTTAAATAATTAGCATAACCGGAGCGGCAATTTCCTGGCATGGGTGTTGCGTTTCCCAGCCAATAGTAAGGAGAAAACATATGGAACGAAGCGAAATTTCTGATCGAACCGATCATAAAAAATCAATAGGTCAACTCGTTACAGGAATTCTACAAGACGCGCAGACTTTAATCACAAAAGAACTGGCTGCGGCCAAGCTCGAGGTCAAGCACGAAGTCAGCAAAGGAGTTAAGGCCGGGGTTTCCCTGGGCATTGGTGGATTTATGCTGGCTTTGGGCTTTGTGTTTCTTTCGCTCATGCTGGTGTTTCTTTTGACGACTTACACGACTGTGCCGCTGTGGGGTAGTCTCGGAATCGTTGGTCTGGTGTACTGTATAGTGGGCGGAATCTTCGTTGTGATCGGCAAGCGCAAGGTTAGCGACGTTAAGACAATTCCCGAGTCTGCATTGCAAAAGACGAAAGAGGATGTGCGTTATATTGCTGACCGGGCTTCCTCCTCGCGCCATTGAAGAAGCGGTCGTCGAAAAGTACCCAAGCAGGACTCGCTCGGATGAACGGGCAAGCCTTTGTTTATGCTAAGCTGTAGGCGTGTTGAACGTATTGTTTGGGATAGACGATACAAGCACTTTGTCGATCCTTTTACCGTCCATATCGACAATCTCAAAGCGTAAATTCTTCCACTCGAAATGCTCGGATACAGATGGGACGCGGCCCATCTGCGTGAAGACAAACCCGCCCAATGTTTGATACACATCATGTTTTTCACCGGGCAAACTCTCCAGGTGAAATATCTCCTTGAACTCGTCGACGGCAATCATTCCATCTAGAAGCCATGAACCGTCCGGTCTTTGCACAGCCCTGGATTCCTCGCCTTTTTCGCCAAATGGCATATCGCCCGCAATGGCTTCCAAGACGTCGTGGTGGGTGAGCAGGCCCTCGATGCCTCCATACTCGTCGACTACCAGCACAAGGTGACTACGAGACTGTTTAATGTAATCGAGCACCTGCAAAGCAGTCATCGTTCGCGGTACGAACACCGGCTGTTGCAGCGATGCGGCGAGGTCGATCGTTTTGCTTTCCAATGCGCTGGACAACAGACTTTTTGCTTGGGTTACACCCACGACGTTCTCAAGACTTCCGTTGCCTACGGGAAAGCGCGAATGGCCGCTTTCCGAAATCTTCCGGCGAATGGTACCGATAGAATCATTCACGTCCAGCCAGACGATCTGCGTACGCGGAGTCATTAGCGTACGCGCGCTTTTGTCCCCCAAGTCGATAACGGCTTCGATCATGTCTTGCTCGGTCTCCTCGAAAACACCTGCCGCCGTGCCCTGTTGAATCAATGTCTTAATTTCTTCTTCCGTGATCGGAGCTTCCTGCGCAGGGCGGTTACCGGTGAGTCTGAAGACGGCGTCAGTTGAAGCGGTTAAAAGCCAAACCACCGGAGAGGAGAATTTTGATAACATGCGCATCGGCCCAGCCATGAATGTCGCGATTTTCTCAGCATGACCTAAAGCGATCCGCTTCGGCACCAATTCTCCGATGACCACCGAAAGATAGGTAATGCAGATGACGACCGTACCCAAGGCGATCGCTTCGCTGTAGGGCTGAAGGCCGGGGATGCCGGTTAGAAATGTGGAAAGCTTGGTGGCAAGAGTCCTACCCCCGAAAGCACCGGCGAGTATACCCACCAGGGTAATGCCAATCTGAACGGTGGAGAAAAACTGATTCGGCTTATTGGCAAGCTCCAGAGCTGCTTTGGCCTTTGCGTCACCTTTCTCGGCCCACTCTTTGAGCCGTGATTTACGTGCGGCCACAATGGCAATTTCGGACATGGCGAAAAGGCCGTTGGCGATGATTAATAAGACGATAACAACTATCTCAAATCCAATATTCGTCATTGACTTCGTTCTTTCCCTGCAACCGATCTACGCCGATCATCAATCACACGACCCCTTCAATCACACTGGAAGAGGGTCGATGACGCTTGTCTATTAAGCCTTCTTGCGCGCGGCAAGAAAGCGGGAGTTGGCGCCAGACGCACCCCTGGCAAATTCCAGGGCAAGTGTGGAGCCGGCTGGGCGAAATAAGCTCAGAGTAAAAAAACGTGGTGCAGTTTATGAAGCTTGTATGTTTTCTGAGAAAGTGTGGGAGAGCAAGGCAGTAATAGCGCCGCGGCGCGCGCCAAGAAGCTAGAACAACGAAATCTCGAGTGGCCCGCCGATTCAACAATATTATGGGTGGGCCTGCCGGTTTGGCCGTGGGTGACAAATGGATTTTCGGCGGAGTTATAAAGCTCAACCGGACCGGCAAGGTCAAGATCTTCTAAGACGTCGATGCCGGAAAGGCATATCCACGATAGGATAAGCAGCAGCGCCAGAAACTTTCGCGGCATGCGCGGGTTGTTCATCTGCAAGCGAACGTTGTCAACCGGTCGTTATTTCCTAGTAAGATTTTAAGTGGAGTTTGTGGTTGCATTAGCACTTAAAGGTCCCAGAAGCCTGACCGAATGAAACGGTCAAATGAAGCGAAACGTTTTAAGTTTTAACAGGGTGGTTACGCACATCTATAGCGCAGTTAAGGGAATTCGTCCACCGTGAGATGTTCCGGTGCGGCAGCAAGGTGCTGATCTCTACGGAATTCGTCAACGTAGTCACTCTCATGCCCGTCGCACTTCTGCGGGGATGGGGACGCCGGAGTCGTCGAGCTGGTAGGCGTAGGCTTCCTTCAGCTTCACGTTGCCGCTGTCGGTATAGACCAGCAGGCGCTGGCCATTGGTGCGGGTTTTGACGATCCCAAAGGCCGAGCGGCTAAAGCCGAAGAAGTTGCCGCGCTTTTTTGATTTTTTGGCGTCGGTGAGTCGCGACCATCCTTCCACATTAAAGAACGCCACCAGCTCGGTGACGAACACGAGCGGCTCGGCGACACGGGACCAGCGGCCCAGGGCCCCCATCAGCGTAGCGCGCGGGTGAATGTATTCTTTACGCGCGTTTTCATCGCCGCTGGAAACGACATTGACGACAGGGGAGACGGCTTGGAAGAACCCGCCGGAGAAGTCGGCTGAGCCGTGATGGGGAACTTTAAAAACTTCCGACCGCAGGTTGAGCGCGCCGCGATTGTGTTCGCGCGCGAGAAATCGGCCGGCTTCATCGTTCAAATCGCCGGCAAAAAGATAGCTGAATCCACCGTAGGATAAGCGAAATACCACCGAGTGGCCATTGATCGTGTGTGCCGCGGACAATCCCTTGAAATCATCTTCTCCCAGTTCGAGAGATTCATGGCCCACGCGGGGCCCCTTGGGCGGCTCGCCGAGAAATTTTAGGCCGCGCACGCCGCCGCTGTCGGTGATCGAAGGGCCGAGAACGTCGATTTGGAAATTGCCGTTATTGAAAAAACTGAAAGCTTCGCTGTCGCCGAATTCAAGCCGTCGAAAAGCGACCGCGCCACGGGTATTGTAGCTTTTGAGAGCGGCTTTCCATGCCCGGAAAGGTTGATTCATTTCTTCATCCGCGAACTGTAAAAGATCATCGACCAGCCCGGTTAGAATAACTTTCTTGCCGCGTTTTTTAGTCGGCCCAAGCAAATCCCGATCGGCAACCGGTTTATTATTTTTTTGGCCAGGCCTTTTGACCAGTCCGTTGTGGTAGACTCGTTCAGGATGGATGAAGAGCCGTTTACGCTTGTCTTTGTGCGTCTCTGATTTGTGAATTTCCACCAATCCTGAAAAATGGTCGGCATCTCCGTGGGTGACGAGAATGCAATCGATGTGTTTTGGCCGCTCTGCCGTGGTGCCGCGAAAGCGCGCCGCCAGATAGCGAGCGAACAGTTGATTGTCGCCACCATCGACCAGGATGATTTTGCCGTCCGGAGATTCGATGACACTGCCGTCTCCTTGCTGCACGTCGACGAAGTTTACCTTGAGCACCTGGTTTTCTTCCTTTGGCACAACAATGTCCGAAGGCTTCATGCGCGATGCTTTAGTAGGCTCGATAAATCCGCTTCGCGTTACCGGCAATAGACTGCCGTCGGACTCGGTCTTGAAGCTCGTGACTTCGACTTCCAGATGGGTGCTTTTCTGATTGATGACGGTGATCTCATCGCCCCAGGCAATCGTGTGGCGCAGCGTCTTGCGCCCGCGCTGGTCCCAAACATCGGCCAAGTCGACATTGATGACACATCGAGTAGACATCGTATGATCTTTCCTTCCGGTGCGGTATTAGCTGCAATGAGTTCCGCTGTAAATTCACGCGTCGAGCAAGAGAAGAGCTGCCGCCAGATTTGGTCTTGTATTGCGACCACGGCCGCACTTGCGCACCAATCTAAACCAATTCTACTGATTCTGCCATTGCAAACCGCATCACCCTATCGCTGGACAACGCGGCGTGTTCCGGTTTAGAAATGGAGATGGATTAAGTGGCTGATGAAGCGAAGAATTAGCTTGTTGGAGGTAGAGAAATGACACAGGTGGTAGGAAGACCGACGCCGCGAGTTGAGGGCGAGCTCAAGGTTACGGGAAGAGCGCTTTATAGCGCGGATGTAAATTTACCGGGAACACTCTGGGGCAAGGTGTTGCGCAGTCCAATAGCGTACGGGCGCATCAAGAGTATCCATAGCGATAAAGCACGCCAGGTGCCGGGGGTAAAAGCGGTTATCACCGGGCAAGATGTGGCGGGGCTTCGAATCGGACGGTGCATTTATGACAATCCGGTTCTTGCCGATGGTGTGGTGCGATTCATTGGCGAAAAAGTCGCCGCCGTCGCGGCGGAAACCAGATTAGCGGCGGAACAGGCGCTGGATTTGATCGAAGTCGAATATGACGAGATGGAACCTGTGCTCGATCCGCTGGCGGCGATCGGAGACGATGCGCCGATCCTGCATCCTGATTTGCTTTCGTACAGAGGCCTGCCGGTTCCGCTTGAAAAAGTCAGCAACGTCTTCGCCTATCTCAAATGGGGCAAGGGCGACATCGAAGCCGGCTTTAAAGAGGCCGATCTGATCGTCGAAAACACTTTCACGACTCAGGTCACGCACCAGTCCTATCTCGAGCCGCATGCATGTGTGGTTAAGGCCGAACCGGCCGGCGGCGCGGAAGTTTGGTCTTGCAGCAAAACCCCGTTCGCAGTGCGCAACCAGCTTGCCAATTGCACCGGTGTCGATAAAGAAAAGCTGGTGTTTCATCCGATGCATATTGGCGGCGACTTCGGCGGCAAGGGCGGTTTCATGGATATTCCCGTCGCCTATTTTCTGTCGCTGAGGAGTGGCCGGCCGGTCAAGATGGTCATGGACTACGGTGAAGAGCTCACTGCCGGCAACCCGCGCCACGCGTCGATCATCAAGGTCAAGACCGGCGTGAAAAAAGATGGCGCCATCGTCGCGCATCATCTCGATTTCAACTTCGACAGCGGCGCCTACGGATCGATGAAGCCGGCGGGTTACCTGATCGGGGCGTCGACTTGCGCGGGGCCTTACAAGATCGCCAACTGTTTGATCGAAGAGAGAATGGTCTATACGAATAAAATTCCCTGCGGTCACATGCGTGCTCCGGGCGATCCGCAAGGGTTTTTCGCCAACGAGAGCCAGATGGATATCGTGGCGCGCAAGCTCGGCATGGACCCGGCCGAATTCAAACGTAAAAACATGATGTACGATGGCGATGAGACACCCATCGGCGGCCGCGTGTCTCACATTAGAGGCGTGGAAGCGTTGGAGAAGGCCATCGAGATATCGGGCTATAAGAAGCCGAAGCCAAAAAATGTCGGCCGCGGCCTGGCCTTTTCCGAGTGGAGCCCGAGCGGCGGCGAAGGCAACGTCTTCGTCAAGATCGAAGAAGACGGCAAGGTGAAGGTCTCTTCCCCGGTCGTCGATCAGGGCGCCGGCGTTCTGACGATTATCGTCGAATGCGTCGGCCAGGAACTGGGAGTGCCGGCGGACGAGATCGAACTGGCGCAGCTCGACAGTTCGACGGTGCCGAGCGACGGCGGCGTCGGCGGCAGCCGGGCCACTCGAGTGTACGGCAATGCCTCGTACGAGGCCGGCGTGAAAGCGCGGCAAGAACTGCTCGCGGCCGCGGCGGCTAAGCTCGGAGTCGCGGCCGAGGAGCTCGAGCTTGCCGACTCGAAAGTCATTCACCGCAAATCGAAACGCAAGATGAGTTTTACCGAGGTGGTTAAAGCCAAAGGCTCGCCGGTGAGCGTGAAGGGTTATTACAAAAGCGCCGAGAAGTCGCACGATACCTCGGTGTCAGCGCAGATCGCCGAGGTGCACGTCGATCCGGAGACGGGACAGGTGACACTGAAGCAAATGGTCTCGGCGCACACCACCGGCAAGGTAATCAACCCGCTGATGCATCAGGGGCAAATCGAGGGCGGGGTCGTGTTCGGTCTTGGTTACGCGCTACAGGAGGAAATATTGTTCGATGGCGGTAAGATCCTGACGACCAATTTCGGCGAATTCAAAATTCCCAACATCATGGATATCCCGCCGCTCAAGACTTCGGTCATGGAGAACGTGCCTCACGGTCCCGGACCCTACAATAGCCTGGCCATCGGCGAGGTGGCCAATACACCGACGGCTGCCGCGGTGGCCAATGCAGTGGCCGATGCTTGCGGCGTGAGAATCACCGATTTGCCGGTGACGGCGGAAAAGGTATATGAGGCGCTGAAGGCGCGGGGTGCATAAACGAATTTGCAACGACATGGTGCGTAAGGGTGACCAATATGTGCCCGCCCGGCATCCGGGCGACCACTTAGGGTTGCCCCAACAATGATTCTGAATGTTGCTACGGGGGTTCTATGGCCGATTCACTACGCTATTACATCGCGCATAACGGCGGGCTGAAAGTGATGCAGCCTCAAGGCGCATCGATGAGCACGCTCGGCGAGTTCTTTGAGGGCAAGACGCTCGAATACTTGACCGGTAGCCGGCGGCGGCCGGAAATTGTTTTCGCGGCCGTGGCCTTCGATGGCGGGTATCGTACCGACGACGGTGGCCGCACCTGGAAAAAAATCATGGAAGGGGACGTGCGGACCTTCACCATCGATCCGCACGACGAACGAGTCGTTTACATGGGTATCGGCCCGATTCGGCTTTTCCGCAGCGAAGACGGCGGCACGAAGTTCGAGCCCATCGACAGCATGCTAGACTTCTCCGACGAAGTGAAACAAAAATGGGACGTGCCGCCGCGTCTGCGCGGTATCGAGTTTCCGCACGTGCGTCATGTCTTCATTCATCCCGACAATCGAGATCTGATCTTTGTCTTGCTCGAGCATGGCGGCGTTTTGTACAGCGGCGATGGCGGCAAGAGCTGGGAAGATCGCAGCGACGGCATCGCCTATGTCGATATGCACTACATCGAAAACTATCCGGGCAGTAAAGACCGTTACTATGTTTCCTCTGCGCGAGGATTTTTCCGTAGTGACGATTGCGGCAAGCACTGGCGCCGCGTCGAAAACGGTATGCCGTGGGCGTACACCGAACTCCATAGCTACTCGCATGAATGGGAATTCATCGCCGGAGCGCCGCCGCGCATGGTTGTTTGCGGCGCCAAAGGATCACCCGGCGTGTGGTCGAGAGAAAAGGCCGATCCCAAGGGCCATATTCTATTGAGCGATGACGGCGGCGACAACTGGCGCATTGCGGCCCAGGGATTGGAGAAAGAAATGCCGTACATGCCGTGGGTGCTATTGCAGCATCCGGGCGATCCAAATTCTCTCTTCTGCGGCATGGGTGACGGCGCGCGCGGGTATGGCTTCGATCCGAAACAACGGGGCCTTGGCGCCTTCTATGTATCGCGCGATCGCGGCGAGTCGTGGGAGCCGATCCTCACGAATACGCCGTCGATTCTGACCGGATGGGTTGCGGCGAATTGATAACAATATTTTCTTGCTGAGATCAAAGAGGTAAAGACATTTCGCCACCAAGGCACGAAGGACACGAAGAACGATTATTTGCGCAAAGCCGCAAAAGCCGCAGACCAAAAAGGAATTGTCATTTCGAGCGGAGCGAGAAATCTTTCTTTGCGTCATAAGGCGGTCTGGAGCCGATGTTGTTATCTCGTCGGATTCGCCGCTACCAATTAAGTTCAAACGTCCTTGTTCTAAATCGTCTTCGGGCTTTGCGGACGTCGTTGTCGCAGGAAGTCGGGACGGCCTTGGGCGCGCAAGCCGGCGAGGCGCGCTTGCGCGAAGTCGTGCTTGGCGGCGGCTTCATCCGTTTCCGCCGCGCGACAGAGACGCCGTTTAATTTAATCCTTGAAGCGAAGCCGTAAGCAGCGCGCGCTGAGCGCAGCGTATACAGACATTATTAGTATGCTTTTCAAGTGTTACTACGGAAAGGCGTAAGGTTCGTTCACGTGAAGTTTCGATTACAAATAGAGCAAGAGAAAGACGGCCGGTGGATCGCAGAAGTGATTGACCTGCCTGGGGCCCTCGCCTATGGAAACACCTCCGAAGAGGCCCAGGCAAAAGTTCAAGCCCTTACCCTTCGTGTCGTGGCGGACCGTCTCGAACATGGAGAAAATGGTCCTGACCTTGTGACAATTTCCTTTGCGGCCGCATGACCAGGGGTCCAGCACGCGTGGTAGAACCGATCCAGTGTCCTGTTGGTAGATCGCTTGCGCCGCGCGAATTAGCGCACAGTGAGATCCACTTTGTAGCCGGTGGTTTGCCAAATCAGCCACTACCATTTCGGCTTCATGGGAGGATGGAATACCGCGGTGTCAGTCGTCCACGTATAGCACCAACTTCGATGCGGAGCGCGTCGGACAGTTCTGGACGACTCAGGGACGTGCAATGACGTGATCCAGGGAAGAGACAAAGTGTAAGGCTTTGCATTTTTTATTCTAGTCTAACTTAGCGCTTCAGACCGACGCGGAACGCGAGCGGCTGAAGCGCGGCGTGTTAGGCTTACCGCTGTTATATGATCGACATCATCGGAATTGACTGCTCCACAAACGACAAAAGCGTCGCGGTGGCAGTCGGCCGTTGGGGGAGCGGCAGGACCAGTGTCCATAGGGTCGTGGTGTGTGGAGGAAGTGCAGGGCGTGCGGCGGATGTAATTCTGAGTTGCTTCCGGAGCGGGGCCCCGACGCTATTGGCGATCGACGCTCCGTTGGGATGGCCCGTTGCGCTGGCTCAGTCGCTGATCGATCACACCGCTGGCGTTGGGATTCCGGCCGATCCGAATCGGCTCTTCAGGCGCGACACAGATCGCATCGTCAAGGCCATGGTAAACCAGCAGCCCCTGGACGTCGGGGCGGATCGGATCGCGCGAACGGCGCATTGGGCGCTTGGCCTGCTGGAGGAGCTACGTACGAGGAGCGGGAAGTCGATCCCGCTGGCATGGAACGCGAAGGATGTCACAACCCTGACGGCCATTGAGGTGTATCCGGCTGCCACTCTGACTTCACGGGGGATAGCGGCGAAGGCATACAAGAAGAAGGAGCAGCAGTCAGCCAGAGGTACACTTCTTGGTGCTTTGGCTGGGATCATGGTGCTGCCGGATGTGGCAGTGTTCGCGCAATGCGCGGACGCCATTGATGCAGCGGTATGTGTGCTTGCAGGGGCGGACTTCATAAATGGGTTGTGCATAATGCCTATCGATGCGGCTGTTGCCAAACGCGAAGGCTGGATCTGGGTCCGGTCCCCAGAGTTGCAAACAGAAGCTTAACAGGGCGTTCACCCGACGGCCGTTGC
>WHTF01000031.1 GCA_009379725.1 Deltaproteobacteria bacterium | reverse complement strand
GTTGATAGCCTTCGACGGGTGCGTAAGGCGCCTCAGGAATGAATTTGGCGTGCCAGTCCCAGGACTGGTCCAATAATTTTCGATCTTCCAGGCGGGAATACTTGCTCATGATTTTGATCGTGTCTTCCTTGCGAGTTTTAAAGAAGTGGATTGCCTCGGTATAAGCCCGCATATAACGCCGCACCATGTCCGGATTGTCGCGGATCAGTTTGGTTGAAGTATAGACGCCGTTCTGCGGGAATGGTATTTCCAACCCCGCCATGTCGACAACGGTGGGGTAGCCGAGCTTCTCGGCCATCGCTTTGCCCGCCTCGGTGACCACCGTGAACTGGACGATACCTTTTTGCAGGGCGATCATGCGATCGATGGCGCCGCCGATAACGCGCAGGTTGACATCTTTCGCCGGTTCCAAGCCGATTTTCTTCAGCCCCATTTTGACGGCGAACTCGGCTGTGGTCCCGGCGATGTGAGTGCCACCGAGTTTTCCTTTCAGATCTTCGGCTTTCTTTATACTTGGATGCGAAACCAGGTAATAAGGCAACACGTTGACGTTGCCGGCGATGGCGACGACATCGCCGCCGGCTAGCCGCGCGCTGGTTAGTCCCGGACCGCCTCCTTCCCCGATGGGAATCTCTCCCGCTAGGATAGCCTGAATACCGCGAACGCTGCCGGAGATAAAAATCACGGTCGCATCTAAACCATGTTTTTCAAAAAGTCGGGTTTCTTTAGCTACCCAGATGACCGAAGAAGAACCGGGAGTGATGGAAATATACGACGTATTTATTTTTTGAGCGGCGGCAAATGGGGGAACCGCGGCAAAGAACAGGGCAACCCAGACCAAAATTTTCGCGAAGCGCATCACGTTCATTTTCACCTCCAGGCAATTTGCATCGATGAGATCGTGCGACCCTAGCCATACCATCTTCAACGCAACGAGAAAAGCTTAATTGACAGGACAGCACTTGCGGTTTATTTTCCACTAAAAGGATCTGCATCAATGAAGCGACCCATAGATCTGATCATGTTTGATCTGGATGGAACATTGGCCGACACCGGACCCGATCTCGCGGACGCCGTGAATTACACGCGGGCGCATTTCGAACTTGCACCCTTGCCGGAACGACGAATCTATTCGCACGTCGGGCGCGGTGTGGAATACCTCCTCAAACACGCTTTGCCTGAGGAGGCGCCGAGCCATTTTCCGGAAATGATGCGCGTATTTCTCCACCGTTATGAGAATCATCTGCTCGATAAGACTGTTCTCTATCCCCATGTTGATGACGCGCTCGATCACTTCAGCGATAAGCGCACCGTGGTGGTAACCAACAAACTGCATCGGCTTGCGGTTGCCGTGCTACGCGGCTTAGGCGTGGAAAACCGCTTTGACGCGATATTGGGCGGTGACAGCGGCCCCGCAAAGAAGCCTCACCCGGCCCTGCTTCGTTCGGTGCTCCGGCAGTTTCAGATTCCGCCTCCCAATGCGGTAATGATTGGCGATGGTGACACGGATATCGAGGCTGGACAGCGCGCCGGCGTGGTCACATGCGGAGTCACCTATGGACTGGGAAACAAAAATGACCTGGTTACCGCCAAGCCTGATTTTCTGATCGACGATCTGGGACAACTGTCGCGATATTTATATTAAAAATTCTACGCAGGGAGGCAATATTATGGCAGACAAAATTCCCGAGGAATTCAAGGACGTATTCGGAAAAGTCGCCTACGCTCATCTTGCCACCGTGATGCCGGACGGCAGTCCGCAGGTAACACCCGTCTGGTTCGACTACGACGGCAATCATCTCCGAGTCAATTCGGCCAAGGGGAGAATCAAAGATAAAAACATGCGGCGCAACAAGAAGATTGCGCTTACCATTCAGGATCCGGACAACCCCTATCGTTATCTCGCCGTGCGTGGCGAGGTCGATGAGATTACTGAAGACGGTGCCGATGCTCATATCGATTTCTTGGCAAAAAAGTATTTAGGTAAGGACCAATACCCGTTTCGCAGTCCCGGCGAAGTCCGGGTCATCTATAAAATTCGCCCGGAAAAAGTTTCCACGATGGGCTAGGGCGAGCCGATGCCGTCAGGTCGACGCGAACGGTCGGTATTGTATTGTCCGGCGGCCTTTTGCGCTGCGACTCAGAACCGTTAGAATAAACGACGGCATAGACGACCAGCGGCGGTCGCTTCACCCGGCGCTTAGGCGCCGTTCCAGTGACCCCGCATAACGCGACATGCCGTAACTGCACAGCCAATAGACCACCGCGATGAAGAGGTAGAGTTCAAACGGGCGGATCTCGCGATTGTTGACAATCTGGGCGGCTTTGGTCAGGTCGATATAACCAATGATCGACGCCAGCGACGTATCTTTGAGCAGAACGATAAATTGTGTTACCAGAGCGGGAATCATATTGCGCAGCGCCTGGGGCAGGACGATATGGCGCATGGTATTCGTGTGCGAGAGCCCTGTTGCCGCCGCTGCCTCTACCTGGCCGCGAGCGACGGATTGAATCCCCGCACGCACAATTTCGCCGAGGTAAGCCGCCTCAAAGACCACGAAGGCGGTGAGCGCGACGCCGTACTCCGGCAGCGAGACTCCCAGTAAATTGGGGATAATAAACCAGAACCAGAAAATCACCATAACGAGCGGCACGCCGCGAAAAAATTCGACGTAGATAGTGGCGAGAAAGCTTATCCAGCGCGTTCGAGCGAGTCGTCCCAGACCGATGATGATTCCCAGAGGGAAGGCCAGGACGATAGCCGGTATCGCCAGCCGGAGAGTTCCTCCGGCGAAATCACCAAAACCCAAAAACCCCTGAAAAAAAAGAAACCCAAAATTGTTCAGGATGACTTGAAAGTCCATTGAGAAATGTTACTCCGCTCTCATCTGAACGATCATACCGGGAATGGCGAAACGACGCTCAAGACGAGAGACCAGAGCGGCGATGCACAGGCAGAGCAAGAGGTAGATGAGCGTTCCGGCAGTCAGGGCTTCGATCGCCCTGGCGGTGTAAGTTTCGATCTGGCGTGTTTGGAAAGTGAGCTCGGCGACGCCGATCGTCAACGCCACTGATGAATTCTTGAGCAGGTTCAACGACTCGTTGGTTGCCGGCGGAATAATCAGGCGCAACGCAATCGGAATAATGATCAGACGATAGGTTTGCGCGATGGTCAGGCCGGTCGAAACCGCGGCTTCAAACTGGGTGCTGGGAATCGATTGAATACCGGCGCGAATGACTTCTGAAAAGCGTGCGCCGTGGTATACGCCCAAAGCAAACATGCCGGCCCAAAATTCCGCGCCGTGATCGAACAGCCAATCTTGAACGGCTTGGGGCAGCAGCGGTGGCACGCCGAAATACCAGAAAAACATCCATACCAGAAGAGGTACGTTGCGAAAAAACTCTACATAGCAGGAAGCTGCCCAGCGAAGCGGACCGATGGGCAGAGTACGAAACGAGCCCGCGAAAATGCCGAGGACAAGAGCGAGCAACCATGCCAGCGCGGAAATTTGCAAGGTGGTGATCAGCCCCTGGAGCAGCCAGCTTCCGGACTGGCCGCTAAATAAGACGCTCCAGTCGAACTGATAACTCATTGGGAAAAAACAGGCGGATGCCAACTCGATTCAAAGAGTCCTGTCCGAATGCTTGCTTGCGGCTCTTTAGCCCGACACCCGAAACCCGACAGCCTAGCTCTCATTTGGGCACCACTTGCATCTGCAGGAAACGTTTGGTTTCCGCGCTGAGCGGATACGGCACTTCGCCTTTTTTACCGAACCATTTTTCATAGATCTCGAAATACCGGCCCGATTCGATAGCGTCCATCAACCCGACATTGACCAGATGGCGAAAATCGGACTCGTTCTTTCTCATCGCCATTCCATACGGCTCATAAGAATAAAACTCTCCAACCACTACCCATTCATCGGGTTTCGGCGCTTTAGCTTTAAGTCCCGCCAGCTGAATGCCATCGTTAGTATAGGCTTGCACTTGGCCCTGGACGAGCGCCTGAAAGGCAGCCGGCTGATCGGGAAACTCTACCAGCCGCGCGCTCGGAACACGTTCTCGAATAATGCGGGCATTAGTCGAGCCCTGCTGAGCGGCAATACGCTTGCCTGCGGCGGCCTTGATGCCATTGATGGGACTGCCTTTCTTGACTAGAAATTGCGCCCCGGTGACGAAATACGTAATGCTGAAATCTACGCTCTCGCGGCGTGCTTGTGTGTCGGTCATGGTTTCGGCAATCAAATCGACGGCGTTGGAAGTGAGCAGGGGAATACGCGTTTGCGGCGCCGACTCTTTCTTCTCGACTTTGATGGATTTGCCGATTTTTTTTGCCAACACCGGCACGATCGCCTTTTCCACCAGATCGATGGAGAAGCCCACCCAATCATTGTTCTTATTGACATAGGCGAAGGGCGGCGAGCCGGTGCGGGTGCCGATGACGATCGTCCCTGTGCGCTCGATTTTTTCGAGGGTGGTTTGCGCTCGGGCCGATTCGTTAATGCCAACGAGCAAAACCGTGATGAGCAGAACCCGTAAAACTTGTTTCATGCTTTTCTCCTCAATGTGAAAGAATTTTGCTTAAAAATTGTTGCGCGCGCGCCGATTGCGGCGCCGTAAAGAAACCATCCGGCTGGCCCTCCTCCACGATTCTCCCCTCATCCATAAAGGCGATTCGATTGGCAACGCGCCGGGCAAACCCCATTTCATGCGTCACTACCACCATAGTCATGCCGTCTCGCGCCAGATCGCTCATGACTTCCAACACCTCATTGATCATTTCGGGATCCAAGGCCGAGGTAGGCTCATCGAAAAGCATGATTTTGGGCCGCATGGCCAGCGCGCGAGCGATAGCGACCCGCTGCTGTTGGCCACCGGACAGGTTGGCTGGATAACCGTTTGCTTTGTCCGGAATGCCGACGCGATCAAGCAGATCCGCGGCCGTCTTCTCCGCGTCGCGCGGCGCCATCCCCTTGACCTTGATCGGCGCCAGCATGACGTTTTGCAGCACGGTCATGTGGGGGTAGAGATTAAAAGATTGAAACACCATGCCGACATTGGCGCGCAGCTTTGCAGCATCGAACTTGGGATCGGACAATGAGACTCCATCGACCACCAGCTCGCCGGACTGAATGGTTTCAAGCCGATTGATGCATCGTAACAGAGTGCTTTTGCCGCTGCCGCTTGGCCCGCAAACCACAACAACCTCTCCCGCATTGATTTTGAGATCAATGTCTCTCAAAACATGCAGCGATCCAAACCACTTGTTGACTTGACGAAACTCGACCACAGTCACGCAGCTAAGTTGCCCAGTAAGATTGAAAGTTGAACGTCGGCATACTATATCAACATGTGCTTTTTGCAATAGTAGATTACAAGCATGATGACGACCTGCTCGCCTGTATCCTACGTCTAGCAAGGCTCGCCCTTCCTTGTTAGATTTTGTTGTCGCAACGGGTACATTGTAAGAGTTCAAGATGGAGTTTTACTTGGTTCGCCATGGAGAATCGGTTTCCGAAGCTGGCGGCAGCCGGCGCCCCTTGACTCCCGCAGGTAAGCGGGACGTCGAGCGCGTGGCCCGGGCAGCCGCGGCTCGCGGTGTCCAGGTCAGTCAAATTTTTCACTCGGGAATTTTACGGGCGCAACAAACGGCGGGCGTCTTTTGTAACATCCTTAGCCCCGTTAACGGAATGCGGGAACTGGCGGGATTAAGGCCCGATGACGACCCGCTTAGAGCGAAGGCGGAACTTGAAACGTCGACAACACCCGTCATGCTGGTCGGCCATTTGCCGCACATGAGTCGTCTTGCCGCTTGTCTGAGCTTCGAAGTTCCGGATCGGACGGAAGTTGAGTTCGCGCCAGCGACAATCGCCTGTTTTTCACATGAGAATAACCGCTGGAAAATGCTTTGGCGACTCACACCGGCGTCTGTCAAAGCGGAGTTGACCACCAATAGAGGATGTTCTACAAGTTAGCGAGAGTAACGCAGGTAAGTGATCATTGAAAGGTAGATGCAATGGCTTCAGACACTTTGACGATCATCGACAACCGGACCGGCAAAAAATACGAGATCGCCGTAACTAACGGCGCGATAAAGGCCACCGATCTGTTCCAGATTAGAGTTGCCGACGACGACGGGCTGATCAGCTATGATCCCGGTTTTATGAATACCGCGTCGTGCCAAAGCAGGATTACGTTTATCGACGGTGACAAGGGTATTTTGCGCTACCGCGGCTATCCCATCGAACAATTGGCAGAACAAAGCACTTACCTGGAAACTGCTTATCTGATCCTTTACGGTGAGCTGCCGAACAAGACGCAGTTGGCGGAGTGGACTGAAAACATCACCATTCACTCAATTATTCATGAGAATATTAAAAAACTAATCGACGGCTTCCACCATGATGCCCATCCGATGGGGATCTTAGTCAGCACCGTTGCCGCGCTGTCGACTTTCTATCCCGACGCCAAGAAAATTTTTGATGCCAAGTCACGCCGTGAGCAAACCTATCGATTGATCAGCAAAATGCCGACATTGGCAGCTTTCGCATACCGTCACAGTCTGGGACTGCCATACTCTTATCCGGATAATGATCTGAGCTACACGGGCAACTTCCTCAATATGCTGTTCAAGATGACCGAGCTGAAATACAAACCGCACCCGATCCTTGAGAAAGCGCTCGACGTTCTTTTTATACTGCACGCGGATCACGAACAGAATTGCAGCACCAATGCGATGCGCGGTGTCTCCAGCTCGCAGTCCGACCCCTACTCTTCGGTTGCCGCGGCAGCGGCGGCATTATATGGGCCTCTGCATGGCGGCGCCAACGAAGCAGTCCTTAGGATGCTGATGGGAATCGGCTCAAAGGACAATGTCCCCGAGTTTATCAAAAAGGTTAAGCGTGGCGAGGGTCGTCTGATGGGTTTCGGGCACCGGGTCTACAAGAATTACGACCCGCGCGCCAAAATCATAAAGCAGGTCGCCGACCAGGTTTTCGAAGTCAAAGGACGCAATCTTCTGCTCGATACTGCTTTGGAACTCGAGCGTATCGCTCTGGATGACGACTATTTCATTAAACGAAAACTTTATCCTAACGTCGATTTTTACTCCGGCCTTATCTATCAATCGATGGGCTTGCCTATGGACATGTTCCCGGTCCTGTTCGCTATCCCCCGCACATCCGGGTGGATCGCTCAATGGGAAGAAATGCTGACCGATCCCGACCAGAAACTGGCGCGCCCCAAACAGGTCTATCTCGGCGCGGAAAAGCGCGATTACTTGTCGATGGATCAAAGAACCCAATAGATTTGGCGAGGCGCTATCTGAACGTGCCGCGAAGGCTCTCGAGCAGCACGCTCAGTTTTTGACCGGCCCGCAGAATCGAACTTGTCAAGCCGTTGAGCTCTATCAACGCTTGAACCTCTTGCCCGTAGCGGCGTCCTATGGAGGAGAGGGTATCGCATCTTTGAACCTCGTCACGACCATCTGGAATTTTGCGCTTCTCATCTGCTCGCGCTGCATGCCTCAAACGACCGCCTCCCGGCCCGTGGAAGCTTGACGTGAAACGCAAGATGATCATTTGCGATTGCATAAAGTTGCCGGGCCATTGTTGGGTGAAGCAATCTCTGTAGACACTTTCCAATGGACTGTGTTAGGTTTCGCCCGATCAAAAGAGATAGAGAACTCCTGTATGGCGAAAAAAAACTTCACCCGACGTCAGACCCACTTTTCCATGCTGCGGAGCTATCAAACAGCGGACCTGCTCACACTGGCCAATGGCGCGGCGGGCACGGCTGCGATACTGACCATGATGAGCTACTTGCGCTCGCCGGAAGACTGGCGCGTGGTTCTGTCATTATCGCTCATTTTGCTGGCGTTGCTATTTGACGTCGCCGATGGCAAAGTTGCGCGCCGGCAGCACCAGAACTCCGTCTTCGGTCAGGAACTGGACTCTTTGGCGGACATCGTCAGTTTTGGCGTTGCCCCCGCGGTGTTAGCTTATGGTCTGGGCATGCACGGAGCCTTCGACGCCACGATTTTGATATTTTTTGTCAGCTGTGGAATCAGCCGTCTAGCCCGCTACAATGTCACCGCCTCAGATCTCGCCGACTCCGGCGGCAAGGTGCGGTATTTTGAGGGAACTCCGATTCCATCGAGCGTGATTCTCGTCGCTTTGCTTGCCGGCTGCTTTTATCTAGACCGGATCGGCGACCATTTGCCTCTTGGCGTTATTGAAATTGCTTCTCTGCATTGGCATCCGTTATCGCTGGTCTTCTTCGTCAACGGCAGTACCATGATCAGCAAAACGCTGAAAATTCCGAAGCTGTAAAAATTGCCGCGTAGCCGCTTTTAGCGCTCTCTGCTAAAATGGCATCGATGGAAACCGCAGACAATAAAGAAACCCCGGCCCCTACTGCAAGTCCGGCTTCCATTCCGGACCTCACCGGCAAAAGCGACGACGAGTTATTGCAGATGCGTATCTGCGACTTAAAACTTAAAATCCAGGGCACCGAACTTGAAGCTCGCATTCAAACTTTCCATGATGAGTTAGCCGCCAAAGGCGTCTCGTTTAAGCCGTTATGTTATCTGGGCGATGAGTGGTTTTGTCCCGAAGGCTCAGCCACCATTGCCATTCCATTCTATCTCGCGCACCCGCGCCTCAAAAAACTCGAAGAGCACATGATGATGGAAGTTGAAGGTGGCACGGAAGCGTGGTGCATGCGGCTCTTGCGCCACGAGATGGGCCACGTACTCAACCACGTTTATCTGATCGACAAAGACCGCCGCTGGCAAAAAATTTTTGGTCCCCCGTCGTTGGAATACTCCGAGAGCTTTCGTGCCCGCCCATACAGCAAACGATTTGTCCGTCACCTCGAGGGATGGTACGCGCAGAGCCACCCCGAAGAAGATTTCGCCGAAACAGTGGCCATTTGGCTGACTCCGGGCGTGGATTGGAAACAGCAATACCGCGATTGGACGGCATTGAAAAAGCTCGAGTACGTGGACACTTTGCTGCACAAACTTGCCGGACAACCGCCCATGGTCTTATCAAAAGTAAAGATGAGTGAAGCCTCCCGGCTGCGCTCGCGCCTCGAAGCGTATTACAGGCGCCGCCGTCGCCTCTACGCGCAGGATTTCCCCGACTTTTTTGACGCCGATCTTAAGAAGCTTTTCGCCGATGCCGCCGTGGCGCCGAATAACGAGCGCGCCGCGGTGTTCTTGAGACGTTCAAGCAAGATGATCTTGAATGCCGTCTCGGTCTGGACCGGCGAACCCAAGTTTACGCTCAATCGCGTGCTGCGCGCGCTGACACAGCGTTGCGCGGAATTGGATCTACGGCTGCGCGCCGAATCGGCCGGCGTCGAGATCAGCGCGTATCTGGCAACTTTGGCATCTCACTACCGTTTAACCGGTAAATTCAAGGTCACGTGAAATGCAATGACAGCGGCGAAACGAAAACTCAAAGTTTTAGTCCTGTTCGACACCGCGGGCACACCGCCGCCCAACCAGGACTTCACCGAGGAACTGAAGACCGATGATTGGGCGGCTGAAGCCCACATCATCGGTGCGCTGACCCAACTCGGCCATGACGTGCGGACCATCGGTGTTTTCGATGAGCCGGGAATGATCATCGACGAGATCAAAACTCACCTGCCCGATGTGGTGTTCAATCTCACCGAGCATTTTAACGCCGTATCGGAACACGATCGCAATGTCGCCGGTCTTTTGGAAATGATGGACGTCCCTTACACCGGTTCAAGCCCGACGGGACTGACTCTCTGCAAGAACAAAGGTATGTCCAAGGAAATCCTTTCGTACCACCGAATTCGCGTTCCGAATTTCGCCATCTTCACGCCAGGAGCGAACATCCGCAGGCCGAAACGGCTCAACTTTCCACTCTTCATCAAACCTTTGAAAGAAGAAGCTTCCTACGGCATTTCTCAAGATTCGTTCGTCGAGGACGACACCGCCTTCGAAGAACGCGTTCGCTTCATCCATGAACGCATGAATCAGGAAGCCCTGGCGGAAGAGTATATCGAGGGCCGGGAACTTTACGCGAGCATCCTCGGCACAGATCGATTGCAGGTCTTTCCTCTGCGTGAAGTGGTCTTCTCCGAAGTGCCTGACGGACAACCGCGATTCTCGACGTTCAAAGCCAAATGGGATAAGGCCTATCGCAAGCGCTGGGGCATCGAGAACATTTTTGCCAATCCCCTCCCCAACGGAACCGAACAGCGCATCGCGCGCATCTCCAAGGCGGTGTACCGCGCGCTGCGGATTCGCGGCTACGGCCGGATCGATCTGCGTCTGACGCCGGAGAACGATGTGGTGGTTTTGGAGGCAAATCCCAATCCCAATCTCGACCGTACCGATGAATTTGCCCAATCTGCGATTAAAGCCGGTCTGTCCTATGAGACGCTCACGCAACGCATTTTGAATCTTGCTCTTAAATCCCAGCAATAAGAGGCATTGAAAACAAAGCGCCCGCCAAGTAACTGCTCGACGGGCGCTATTCTTCCTGGACGTCCTTGACAGGTTGAGGCCTGACGACTAGAACCGTCTTGACACGACTCACCCGCAAAGGAGTTTTCATGGCTGCCAAACGCTCAAACGTACCGGCTTTAGATTCGTCGGAACTCAGAGACGTGACCCAGAAACTGATTACCGCCTGCCACATCCTCGACCGCGAAGGCGTCACCGACGGTTACGGCCATGTCAGCGCGCGCGTCCCCGGGGCGGAAGCCTTTATCAGCATCTCCAACGTGAGTCCGGGCTATGTGACTCTTGATCGTCTAATCATGCAGGATTTCGATGGCAATCATCTTGGAGGCGCGGAGACGCCATCCAACGAGTGGCCGATCCATGCGTGTATTCTCAAGGCGCGTTCCGACGTAGAAAGCGTTGCCCATACTCATTCGAAGTGGAGCACGATCTTCAGTGTACTCCCCATCAAGCTCAAACCTATGCATCATTACGGCAAGTTTCTCTCCGCCGAAGGACCTCCGGTCTATGAAGGCATCGGACTGGTGCGCACGCTGGAGCGGGGCAACGATCTGGCCGCGGCGTTGGGCAACGGGCCGGTGGTTTTAATGCGCGCTCACGGCGATGCGGTCGTCGGAGCGTCCATCGAACAAGTCGTCGAGCGCACGACCCGGCTTGCCATGCTCGGCGAGTGGAGCCACCTGGCGTTGCTCCATGGCGAGCCCAAGTACTTGACGGCTGAGGAACTTGAGGTTTACAACGCCGATCAGCGTTTTCCCATGCGCGGCTGGGAATACTTCGTCAACCGGCTGAAGAAACCGAGGTAGCTCGAATCGGAGTCATGGGTGTTGGCTTATTTTTTTCAAGCGCATCCATCCATGACTCCAAGAGTTCATCGCCATTGTCTGAACACATGAAATCAGGTTAGGAGGGTAGTGACGTGGAAAAACAAAATGGAACAGTTTCTTCGACAGAGTTCGTCCGACAACTCAAAAACGACATTCAAGCGTTTCCCAAGATTCGCATCAAACATCCATTGTTGAAAGCGGTCTGTGCCGGCACCGCGACCATGGATCAGATCCGCGCCTGGGCGATCCAGGACTATCAGTTCCGCGCCGCCGTGCCACGCATCGCCATGATGCGTTATCTCGCCTGCAACGATCCGGAGATCGCTCAGAAACTTTGGGGCGTTGTCGAGGAAGAAACGCGGGGCATGGACACGGGCAGCGCGGGGCACAATGAGCTGGCGATTCGATTCGCCGAAGCGATTGGTCTTACTCAGAGCCAATTGGTCAATGCCGAGCTGCGCCCCTCCACCGCGGCCCATCTTTACTACGTCGAGCTGATCATCCACACGCTACCCTGGTTTGTCGTAATGGCGATTCAGATCGGCGCGGAAGGAACTTTCGGACCGGCGGCGGCAGCGCTGGGTAACGGATTTATTCAAAAATACAACATGAAACCTGAGGATGTTCGCTTTTTCACCGTCCACTCGGAGGCGGATGAAGAGCACGGCAGCCTCGCGGAGGAAATCGCCGTGCGCTATCTTCACTCGCCGCATCTGCAAGAGCAGACGTACAAGCACACTTTCCGGCGTATGGAGCTGCTCTACGATATCTGGTCGATTGACGGATTTTAAAGAACAACCGTAAAAACCATGGCGAAACTTGCCTTAGCATTCATATCCGCGTTCAACGAGCGGGTCGAGCCGCTGATGAACGGCACCATTGAGGCGGAAGGTATCGAGTTAATTCCCACATACTCGCATCCCGCCGAAACATTTTGGCGGCAGCTCAAGTTTCACGAGTTTGAGGTAGCGGAAATGTCGATGTCGTCGTACCTGATCGCCCGCTCTCAGGGGGTCGACATGATCGCGCTGCCGGTCTTTCCGAGCCGTCGATTGTTTCAAACCGAGCTATCGTACAACGCAGACTCGGGGATCACTGTGCCCGAGGATCTCGCGGGCAAACGCTTGGGTGTCGCAGAATATCAACAGACGGCAGCTCTGTGGATACGGGGAATTCTGGAACACCACTTTGGCGTGTCCCAGTACAAAATCCACTGGTACATGGAGCGCAGCGAGGAAATGAGCCACGGAGGCGCCACCGGATTCAAACCGCCGGCCGGCATCTCCTTCAACCGCATCGCGCCCAACAAAAGCCTCGCTTTAACCCTGGTCGATAACGAATTGGATGTTGCGCACATCGCGAGCCCCTGGGTGCTCCGGGCCAACGCTTTAGATCGCTCCAGCCATATCACCGGCGGCAGCGGAGATTGGAACAAAGTGCAAGCGCTCTTCCCCGACCGGATTGCGGAAGGAGCGCGTTTTGTTAAAAAACACGGATTTCTCCCGGTCAACCACACTTATATTATCCGCGGCGACATCTACAAAAAATATCCCTGGGTCGCGTTCAACCTCTACACCGGCTTCGTCAAAGCGAAACAGCATTTCAATGCCAAGCTCGTCGACAGCATTCCCAGCGCATTGTTTTTTGGCCGTGAGTATCTCGCTATGACGCAAGAGATGTTCGGCAACGATCCCTATCCTTATGGCGTCAAAGCCAACCGCAAAATGCTCCAAACGCTGATCGACTATTCACAAGAACAAGGTCTGACGTCGAAGAAAATGAAAGTGGAAGAGCTTTTTGCCCAGAGCACATTAGAACTGTAGACGCCTACCCTCGCCCGCTGCGATCACAGGCGCAGCAGACGAGAGCGCACAGTTACATGCTGGCGGCGTCGAGGGGCAATGGGGCGAAGGCACTTACGTGCAACCACGCACAAGAAAGAAAAGCAGTAAAATTGGGATTGGAATGCCCAACAACCATAGCAGGATCCAACCGATAGCGCCTTTTTGATCTTTTAGGTTTTTCATATTCTCTCCCTTCTGGCAGCGAGTTCTGCTCTTAGCAATCTCGCAATCGCTCGTAAGCGGATGCGCAAGCCGCGTGCCAGCAACAACTAACTGGGAAATCTGGAAATCTACGAATGCCAAGGTCCACATGACGTCCCAGGGCTGAATCCCTTTCGCGTAACTGAGACATTAATAATCTTAGGCCGCTATTGGTTCTCCGCACAGATTAGCGCTGCAGCATTCCCAACTTCTCCTTAACGTCATGCTTCACCTTTAACCTTCGCCCTCGCCACGAAGTGCTGAAACAGAGACGACGCGGCGAGGACGAGACGAGACGCGGCAACAGAGCCCGCATGCCGCGCAGAACCTGCTCATAGCGCCGAATGGTGGCGCCGCTCGCCACACTCATGTGACGTTCCATTCTTGAGACAAAGGCACTATATTTAAGAGACACATTGGATCGCTATTATCCGGTCGATTTTGGCCGATCAACTTCTCTCCAAAATAATCCTTAGGATATTCAATCGCGAGAGGGCCTAAGTAAGCTCATTGCCAACCCCTTGGAATTGGCATCCACCTTGCGATATAACCCAAATTGTCCTGCTCTTGAGATGCGTATTCCGTAAAACATCGGCTTTTCTCTAAATAGAGAAAACAGTAATCACACACTTCAACGGAACGGCACAGTATGTACGAAAACTACTTTGGCCTGGTAGATCTCCCCTTCCGCGCCACAACGGAATTGCATTACCTCTATAGGAGTCCTTCTCATAGGACTGCTTTTGCGAATCTGCAGGAGGGCGTCAACGCGCGCAAAGGCTTGCTTGTCGTTATCGGCGAGATCGGCACCGGGAAAACCACCCTGCTCACCGCCTTCATGCAAAGTCGCGCTGATTCCGACCTCCAGACCGCGTTGGTCGTCAATCCCAGCTTCACTTTCACCGAGCTGCTCCGGTTCATTTTGGAAGATCTCGGAATACCGCCTTCATCCGACGACAAGACCGTGTTGTTGGAGCAGATCGCAGATTACGCGAGCCAAAAAGCTAGGAACGGCCACAACGTGGCGCTATTCATCGATGAAGCTCAGACTCTTAAAAACGATGTGCTGGATGAGCTCCGGCTGTTATCCGAATCACAGACCGGCGATGACAAGCTCATTCAAATCGTCTTATTGGGGCAACCCGAGCTCGATCAAAAACTCGATCAGCCGGAATTACGCCAATTGAAGCAGCAAGTGAAGGTCCACACCGAGCTTGCGCCACTTAGCCATGATGAAGTGCGTTATTACATTGATTTCAGGCTTGCCCGGGCCGGCTATCACGGCAAACCTTTGTTCGAATCTAAGGCCATCGAGAAAATCACTTTTTATTCGTCCGGGATTCCCCGGCTCGTTAATATCATTTGTGACAACGCGTTGCTCAACGCGTATGCGCTCTCTAAACACAAGGTGTCAGCGGAAATCATCGACGAGGTCGCGGATGATCTACAACTCGGCACATTACCCGAGTTGCAACAAACCGCGCCGGTCGCGCAATCTCACTCGCTCCAAGATCGAAGCGATACGACCAGGACAGAGATGCAACCTGGCGCCTTTTTTGTGGCGGAGCGGCTCGCCGGACGTCCTGCGAGCACAATCGTCGCCGGGTTGGGCCTGGGAATTTTGTTGGCGCTTGGTTTGTTACTGAGCAGTAGCTCGGCGTTCTATCATCAAGGCAGCACGTTCCTGACGCGAATGCCACCCGACGAAGGAGCTGTTTTTACAGCACCTCGAAATGAACCTGCGCACAACCAACCGCTACCGCAAGCTGACATCGATAACCCCGACGATTACCGCCTGGAAATAAACCGTATTCTGATGAAGAAAGAAGCAGGTGATTCGATTCCACCGACTCCCCCCAAGCTAAAGGTTGAAAACTCTTCCGATCACGCTCAAGCAACGGCACCCCGGGCGAGGCCGCTCCGAGAGAACGAGTCAACCCCGGATACTACTAAATCCCAACCGGCTGAACCGCCAAACGGTAACTCTCACAGGACAAACGTGCAAAAGCCGTCAAACGAACAACTGATCGTCAACAAGCCGGATGGAACACAGCCGCAAACAGCCAAACCACCCGCCTACTGGCCAAATGACAAACCGGCACGAAAAGAACCCCGGGAAACGGACCGGCAGCAATATTTTTATCAAGGGACATTTGAAGTCACGGCGGATTCTTTTCTCTTCGATCAACCGCGCAGGGAATCGGCGCTGCTAAAAACGCTTCGGCCGGGCATTCAGGTGCAAGTAGAAAAAAAAGTTGGAAACTTTCTGATTGTGCGTTCCGTGCAAGATCCGCCGGTGCAGGGGTATGTGCATCTGGAAGACGCTTTTTTTAAACGTATCGGCCGGTAGGAGAAATCAGAGGTTCGATCGGCTAAAGATCCCGGCAAATCGAGCTGAGCTAACGCCCAGTCACTACAGCCGGTATAACCTTTTGGGATTGTCGTAACTGATTTTGCGCTTGGATGACTCGGGAATATCCTCGCGTTCGAGAAATTCCTTGACCGCTCGGGCCATGTCGACATTTCCCTCGTGAGGAAAATCAGAGGCCCAGAAAAGACAGCGATCGCCGAGCAAATCCAGGTCCCGGCGGGTGGTCATCTCTTCGCCGCACTGGAAGTAGATCTGGCCGTGTTCGATGAGCTTCGCCGGACGCACCAGCTCACCCATCCGCGCCTCCATCTTGCTCATGAGATAAGGCACCCAACCGCATCCGGCTTCTAAGAACGCGATGCGCAGGTCGGAATATTTTCCCAGCACTCCGGAGAACATGAGGTTGGTGAACTGGCGCATTTGCGGCCAGACATGAGCGAGCGTTGCCGCTTCCTCCCTGTCTCCCAATCTCCCTATCTCCCACTCCTCGTCTCCCACAGTCTGCCTGACCGTCATCCATCGGCAATCAGCGCATTAAAGCGCCGACAGAACTCTCCGATGGCGCCTTGATGAACAAAGCTCGCATAGTCATCGATCGGTGTCGGCTCGCGGTTAATGATCGCCAGCAACGCGCCGTTGCGCCGCGCCACGACGGGGAAAGAAGCGGCCGGCTGGACTTGCAATGAAGATCCCATGACAATAAACACGCGCGCCTGTTCGGTCCACTCCTGAGCCTGGCGCATCGCGCGCTCCGGCATCGCCTGGCCGAACGAAATCGTCGCTGATTTGAGAATACCGCCGCAGTCATCGCATTTCGGCGAAGCAAAGCGGCCTACCAGGCGTTCAACGACTTTGTCAGGATCGTAGGATTTGGCGCACTTCAGACAAAGAACCCTTCGATTGCTGCCGTGCAGCTCGACAATCTTTTCGTCGGGTAATCCGGACTCGCTGTGCAATCCGTCGACATTCTGGGTGATCAGTCCGATGAGTTTGCCCTTCTCGTTAAGCGACTGAATGAAGTAATGGCCGGCATTAGGCTTGGCGTTCTTGTCCGTCTCGCGAGTTTCCAACCGCCTTTTCCATGCTTCGATGCGCGACTCCTCGCTGCTGACGTACTCCTGGAAAGTCACCGGCCGATAGCGGCTCCAGATTCCCCCCGGACTGCGGAAATCCGGAATACCGGACTCCGTGCTGATTCCGGCACCGGTGAACACGACGATCTCGCGGCTCTCTCTAATGGCTCCGGCGAATTCTTCCAGCGTTATCATGGTAAAAGTTATAGAACAGCCGGCGTGACGAAAACAACCGCGATCACGCCGGCTTCCCACCCGAACCGGGAAGTTTGAGCATGAGCGCTACAATACCGCCGCAGGTTATTAAAGCGCCGGCAATAATAAATCCCTGCGCGAACAAACCCGCATCGCCCATCATGCCGATGAACGTCGGAATGCCGCCGGCGCCGATCATAAAGCCGAACGGCACCGCAAACGCCACGGCGAGATTACGCGCATTCGGTCCTGTAATCAGCGCGAGAGCGGCGAATGCCGCCGGGAAAAACCAAACCGCCAGGAGCGGCTGAATCAGAACCACCGCGCTGGTCCGCCAGCCTGAAGCGACTCCCAAAAGCAAGGTTACGATTCCAGTGAATATCAAACTGACGACCATGGTCCGCTTGGGTCCCAGCCGATCCGATACCCAACCGCCGACAAGCCCTAAAATCGGTCCATGAATTCGCGATAGTGCAACCACGGTGTTGGCCCAGCTCGGATCCATTTGCCGCGCGCTCACCAGATACAACGGCAGCATGGCATAGACTCCGATGGTCGAGCTTACCCCCAGGCCGAACAGAATCACCATGAGCCAGAACGCCGGCGTGCGAATGAGCATTCCAAACGCATTCGAAGCAGGAGACTCACCTGCGAATTCACCGCCGCGGCCGTAACGGTGATAGGCCAGGCTAGCCAGTATCGACGCGGCGCCGAGCGCACCCAGAGCGACGCGCCACGTCGCCCATTTGAGGAACAACTCGGCGAAAAAGGGGCTGGTAAAGAAAGCCAGGTTCGGCGCCAACTCGTGCACCGCGATCGCTTTACCCCAATGGGGTTGTCGGACGACGGACGTGATAGTCGCAATCGCCGAAGGGATGTAAAGACCAGCGGCCAATCCCAAAGTGATCAGGCCCACGCGGATCGCTCCTAAATCGGTTGCCAATGAAATGCCGATCAGAGCGATGCCGACCCCCGCGCTCGAGACAACGATGGTGCGCTTGTGGGTCGCGCGGGAAGCGAAAAATCCCGACCCCAGCAGTCCAATCAAATAACCTGCCGAAATCAGAAAGAAGAAAAAGCCTGCCTGACCGTGGGTGATCGCCAACTCCCGTTCAATGGTGGGGAGCAGCGGCGAGAGAATGATTCTGGCAATAAAGTTGAGAAGAAAAATCGCCACCAGAAAAACAACCGGCTGTAGATCCGGCGCATGATTGACCGAAGTTGTGCTCAAGATGATCTTCTCGCAATGGGTTTTATAATACGCGCGTTCTTCGAAACTTGTATGGTTAACACCACATCGTCGAAGAATCCAATCCCAGAATTCATAAAGAGTTTGCATTGATTCCCGCCGCCCTGATAAATCGTAGGTACACACCCGAAGATGTCGTGAGCACCTGACTTTACGCGACTTTGGCGAAGCTTCGGGAATTTTAACTGCGGACATCGTTACGTATTCAGGAGGCAAGATTGTATGTTAAGAAGATCTATTTTATTGGCGGCATTGGTTGTTTCTTTCGCCGCACCCGCGAGTCAGGTTTTTGCCGCTGGCACTTCCATACGGGTTTTGTATCCCAGCTTCGGCGGGACCTGGGCGACCGCCTGGATCGCCAAAGAGGCAGGCTATTTCTCCTCTGAAGGACTCGATGTCGAACTGGTCCGCGTCGGTGGCAGCACGAGGATGGTAGCCGCCATGTTGGGAGGAAGCGCCCCGATCATTCAAGCGGGAGCAGCAGCGGCTGTTGCCGCAAGCGCTGCCGGAAGCGACGTCGTGATTATCGCCGCCACCGGTAACATTTCCCCCTTTCATTTAATGGCGCGCCCGGAAATTAAGCAGCCCTCCGACCTGAAAGGCAAAAAAGCCGGCATTACCACTTTCGGCTCTACCTCCGATCAAATGATGCGAATCGCATTGAAGAAGTTCAACCTGGAGCCCAACAAAGACGTCGCCATTCTTTCTTTGGGCGCCCAACCCGAGGTCTTTGCCGCTTTGCATACCGGCTCAATCCAGGTCGCAGCCTTGACTTACCCGCTCTACGGGAGAGCCGCCAAGATGGGAATGCGCGAGCTGGTGAACTTCGGCGAGCTTGGCGTTGAAGATATCAACGGCTCGGTCATCACGACCAGATCTTTTATTTCGCAACAGCGCGACACCGCCACCCGGTTCGTTAGAGCCTACATACGAGGCGCGCACCGCTATCACACCGACAAGGAGTTCAGCAAACGCGTTTTGGCAAAATACGGCAAAATCACCGATGACGAACTCTTGGAAGGCACCTGGCGGGATTATGCGCCGACCATTCTAAAGGTCCCTCGCCCCTCTCCCAAGGCAATTCAATTCTTGCTCGAAAGCCACTTCAAAGGTAAGGCACCGCTACCGAAGTCGGACGCTTTTGTCGACACATCGATCGTCGATCAACTGGAAAAGAGCGGCTTCATCGACTCGGTGTACAAATAGGCCGGCGAAATTGCGACCGGTAAGAAGCGGCCGAGGCTAAAGGATCTGTGGACAAAACTCTCTACCTCCACATATCTTTGGCTACGTCGACGATTAACTTTAACTTAGCGATCTGGTCCTGCACCGTCAGCTTGTTGCCGAGCACCGTGCTCGAGAAACCGCACTGCGGGCTGATGCCCAGTTGATCGAGCGGCACGATTCTGCCGGCCTCGTCGATGCGGCGTTTGAGATCGTCGGATTTTTCCAAGGCGCCCGTTTTCGTCGTCACCAGCCCCAGGTTCAAGCGCTTGCCGGGCGGCAAATAGCGCAGCGGTGTGAAGTTGCCCGCTCTGGGGGAATCGAATTCGAGGAAATAGCCGTCGACTTTCAGTTCGTTGAACAGCACCTCGGCGACCGGGTCGTAGCCGCCTTCGGCGACCCAGGCGCTGGCGAAATTGCCGCGGCATAGGTGAGTGCAAACCGTCATCGCCGGTGGACGGTCTTTGATGCAATCGTTAATCAACGTCGCGTAAAGCGCCGGCAGTTTGTCGGGGTCTTCACCGATCTTTTTGGCGTTGTCGCGCATTTTGGGATCGCACAAATAAGCCAGATTGGTATCGTCGATCTGCAGATACGCGCAGCCGGCCTCGGCCAAGCCCGCGATCTCTTCCCGGTAGACCCGCGCGAGATCGGCGAAATATTCTCCCATGTCCGGATAAGCCTGCTTGTCGACGGCGCCGCGCCCGCCGCGAAAGTGCAGCAGCGAAGGTGACGGGATGGAAAGCTTTGCGGTTTGACTAACGACCGACTTGAGAAATTTGAAGTTCTCGGTTTCCAGACCACGCGCGCGCCGTAGTTTACCCGTAGTTTCAAACCGGGTCGGCGAGCGCTGCACATCGTCACCGCCCTGAAAGTCGCGGCCCGCATCCGGCAATACGCCTTCCTTGACGACGACGCCTTCGATCCTGCTGAGAAAGTCGGCATGCCATAAAGTCCGGCGGTATTCGCCGTCCGTGATGCCCTGAAGCCCGATGTCTTCCTGCATCTTGACCGCGTCGCGGATGCAGCGGTCCTCCACTTGCCGGAGCTCCGCATCGGATATCTCGCCTTTCTGCTTTTTCTCGCGCGCCTGCAATAGCTCGGGCGGCCGCAACAAGCTGCCGACATGATCGGCGCGAAACGGCGGTTTGTCTTTTTCACTCATCGTGTTCTCCTTGTTTCCAGTCAGTAAACGGCGGATGCAGCAGTTGTTCGCGATTATCAAATCAAGATATCTTTAGCTTTTCTACCACAAAAACCGCAGGAGGTGGCCCAATAAAACTCTTGCTCATTGCCGCGGGTTCAATTAGATTCCGGTTCGTAGTCCAAAATCAAAAAGGGAGTAATGCTTATGACGCCTTTAAGCCGATTGTTCACGTCGAGTTTACTCGCACTCCTTTTCATCCTGCCTAAGGTTCAGGCGCAACCGGTTGATGTGGATGCGGCCAAGCGGGAAGGCAAGGTCGTCGCGTACGGCACGATCATACCTAAAATCATGGGCGCGCTTCATCAAGGCTTTGAAAAGAAATACGGTATCAAAGTCGAGTATTGGCGAGCTTCGGCGACCAAGGTTATGGATCGAGCGTTGACAGAGTGGCGCGCCGGAAAACCAGCTTTTGACGTGCTCTTCGCGATTCACGGGGCGATGCTCCTGATGAAAAAAGAGGGCATGTTCACTCAATACATCCCTCCTTCTTCAGAAAGTTTTCCGGCACATTACAGGGACCCGGATGGAATCCTTACTTCCTGGCGCGTCACTCCGATAGGCATCCTGTACAATACGGAGCTGGTCAAGCCCCAGGATGCTCCCAAGAGTCTTGACGATCTTTTAAATCCCAAATGGCGTCGCAAGATCGGTATGCCCGATGCCTCCCGGCACACCAGCACGGCGCAGTTTCTTTGGAACCTTCAGAAAGTCAAAGGAGAGAAATGGCTTGATTTTGTTAAGGCCCTGGCGAAGCAGGAACCTCATTTGATGGAATCGATGGCACCGGTACCGAATGCCATCGTCCGTGGGGAAGTGCAAGTGGGCCTGACCTACCTTCAGTACGTGATTCAACAAAAGGGGCCGCTGGGATTCGTCCAGTTAAACAAGTTTCTGACCGATTCCAATGACCTTGCCTTAAGCAGTAAGGCATCTCGTCCAAGCGCGGCAAAGCTCTATATGGAATATGCCTGTTCGCCCGAGGGGCAGCAGACGTTGGCCGAACTGGGAGAATTCGTCCTTTCGCCGGCCGCTCCTCCTAAGATTAAAGACGCTGAGAAGGTGCTCGCGAATCTTGTCTTTATGGACAACCCCACTCCGGACCAATACAAGAAGCTCACGGCTCAGTTCCGGCAGATCTTCTTTGGGAATTAACCCGTGCGTCAGATATGATTGTCATACGATCGGTGTGCATGAAGGATTTGGTTACCGCAGACGGTGACGTGATCGAACAGGCCGGGTGCAAACAGGTTGCACGAGAGCCATGATGAGACGTTCAGCACAGCCTCAGCGTTACCGGTCAAGATCGCTGTGATTGTTGGCTTGGCCCCCTTTCTCCGCCTCATGCTTTGATGCTCCCCTTTTCCGCGCACCAGGAAAGCATTTCGATCTGCGCCATGGTTTCCACTATCGACCCGGCCTGCGAGACCAGGCGTTCCGCCTCGGTCATCGGTTCGCCCAGGGCAAGCAGCACAGAGACGGCAAGCATTGCGGTGCGGCCGACACCGCCGGCGCAATGAATCAGCACCGCTTCCCCGGACTGCAATCGGTTTGCTACATCGTTTGCAAGCGCCCAGAAGGCATCCCGGTCTTCGGGCACCCCGCCTTCACGAATTTCAAAAGCCAGAACTGAGCAGGGAACGTTCCCGTTTTCCAGCGCCTCGGCGTATTGAGAGGATTTCAGGACGATTTCATATTTTTCATTTAAACATACGATCGCGCCGACCGCTTCGCTCCTCAGCTGATGCCAAACCCTCTCGATGGCCTCAAATCGGCCAGGCATGCTGTGCAGCAGCAGTCTCCCGGCAACCTGCGGCGGAAGGTCGACACGACGAAACAACTTAGTCTCTCTTTTCAGCGAGCAACTGATCATTGTCGTTTAGAACTCATTGTGGCTCTTACCCATTCGAGAAAGGCTCGAACTCGGCTTTGACAAACTCCGGCAAGGTGGACCCACTTTACTCGGGCGAGAATTTCACGCCTCGGTGTACCAGGTGGTATGGCGCTCCACGGGCAGGCGCTTGGCCATCGTCTTCTGCTCGGAGTACCCCAAGAAAATGCACGCCACCGGCCGCTCTTTCTCTGTCAGTCCGAGAATTGGGCCAACGAAGTTTTGGTCGATCCAGTCGCCCGTGCTGGGATAGCTGCCCAGGCCGCGCGCGGTCGCGGCGACCAGCAGGTTCTCGATCGCGCACCAGCAGGCCGCGTAGTTCTCCTGGTCAACGATTTTCTTATCATCGCCCACCATCGAAACGATAATCACGACCGGGGACGAGAAACACTTCGCCCGAGCGAAGTTGAGAGCGTCGTCGCTCGCCTGCTCACCCTTCTTTTCCGCGGCCCAACGCACTGCCGCCTGCCGGGCTCCGACCAGTCGCTCGCGCCCCTCTCCGGTAAACACGTGGAACCGCCAGGGATGGGTCAATTTGTGGTTGGGCGCCCAGTGGGCGGCGTCGAGCAGCTCCTCGATCCACTCCCGAGGAATTTCGGTGGGAAGGTACTCCTTCACCGAGCGGCGCGTCTTGATTGCGTCGAGCGCATCAGCGAGAGGGCGCTCCGTTGTATTTGCCATGATCCTACCTCCTAGTCTTGTGCCAATTATATCTCTATCTATTTATAGAAAATTTGAACCACGAGCAAACTCGCCAGACCGGGGAGCTGTCAATCCCTTTCTGTTTGATGAAAATCCCAGCGCTACTTCGGATGGCTTGGATGGCGCATCCTCGGTGCTTGAAAGGAGAACGGCTGAAGGATGGTGCGCAGTATCGCTAGCCGTGGCGCTCGTGGTCGTGTTACGTGTCCGTGCTGAGGAGGGCGTGGGGAGAACGTGATCGTGACTTAGGAGTCTTTTTCCTCCCCCACGAACACGAGTCACGAACACGACTATTCCTTCCGCCCTTATCCTTCCAGACCGGGTTGCACTTACCACACGCTGGTACTAGATTCGCAGTTGATCAGTTGATCAATCAAACCTGATGAGGAGACGTGAATGGAACTCGCTCTTTACTACGCCCCCAACACCTGCGCGCTCGCGCCCTATGTCACGCTGACCGAAGCGGGCGCCGATTTCGAGGCCCGGCCGCTCGATTTTCGCAGGCGGCAGAACTTCTCGCCCGAGTACCTGAAGATCAACCCGAAGCACAAGGTGCCTGCGTTAGTGATCGACGGCAAGATCCTGACCGAGAACGTCGCCATCCATCAATGGGTCCATCGGGCTTTTCCCGACGCGAAGATCCTGCCCGCCGATCCGTGGGGCCAGTTGCAGGCGATCTCGCTTCATGCCTGGTGTGCCAGCGGCATCCACCCCTATCTCAGCCGGATCAACAACCCGTCAAAGGTCTGCGACGCACCGGGGGCGTCCGACAGCGTGGTCAAGTTCGCCACGGACGCTCTGTTCGAGAACTTCCGGATTGCCGACGATATGCTGGCCGGGCGTGAGTACTTCTTCGACCATTTCACCGCCCCGGACGCTCATTTCTTTTGGTGTTGCCGCCGCGCCACCCAATTGGGCGTGGACCTTTCAGACTTCGCCAACGTCGGGCTGCATTTCAAGCGCATGCTGGAGCGCCCGAGCGTCAAGAAGCTGCTCGCCTTCGAGAATGAAGTCAAGGAACGGTTTGCCAAGACGGCCTAGGCAACGATTTATGAATAGCACGGGTCCGACCCGGCGATTCCCATGTCCCAAGACTATTTTTGACCGTCTCAACAAATCCCAAACTTCCAACCGCAACCGATTCCGACCCGCGGGCTCAAATCCGCGGCCAGACCCCCGACTATCAACGAGAGCGTACAAGGGGATACGCTCGTCTAGGATGAAAATCTATGCTGGACAACTTTCTGCAGATTCTTCCAGAGGTCATTTTCAACGCCGCCGAAACATTGGGCGGACGTTGCACGGGCCGCTTCAACGCGCTCAATGCGCTGGAAAACCGTGTGTACGACATCGAGATGGAAGAAGGCCCGCACGTCATCATCAAATTTTACCGTCCCGGCCGCTGGGGTCGCGCCACGATTCAGGCCGAGCACGATTTTCTGAAGGCCCTCGAAGAAAGCGAAGTTCCCGTCGTATGCCCGCTCACGGACGACCAGGGACAAAGTATTTTCGAAATTAACCAAGTGATGTTCACAATCTTCCCGAAGCGTCCGGGGCGACTCGAGCCGGAACTGACGACGGAGCAGCTCACGCGCCTGGGAAGGTTCATGGCTCGCCTTCATAACGTCGGGGCGACGGTAAAAGCCGCTCCCCGCTTACGGCTTGATCCGCAAACTTATGGGCGAGACCGTTTGAGGTTTTTAACAGACGGCAACTTCGTTCCGATGGAACTCGCCAGTCGATTCGAAACCATCGTAACGCAAATTTGCGACGCCATTGCTCCTCGTTTCGAGAACGTCAAATACGTTTTGCTCCACGGCGATTGCCATTCCGGAAATATTTTGTGGAATAGAGACGATCCGTACTTCATCGATTTCGACGACATGCTCTACGCGCCTCCCGTTCAAGACATCTGGATGCTTACGGGTGCAGACGACGACTATGGGAAAGAGCAAAGGCGTATCTTGCTCGAGGCCTACGAACAGATCAGAACCTTCGATATGACGACGATGCAGCTCATCGAGCCGTTGCGGGCGCTGCGCATGATCCACTTCTCCGCGTGGATCGCGGGCCGCTGGGAAGACAGCGCTTTCAAACTGGCGTTTCCTGACTTCGGAACCGAGCACTATTGGCAGGAGCAAATCGAAGCGCTCGCGCTGCAATTGGAAAAAGTGCAATACCCCACGACCGATCTGTACCGCTGAACAGGGCTCAATTCTCAACACGACCGCTATTAAACGGCTTGAACGAATCGGCGAACCAAACCCGCTCATGGTGAGCCCTTCGAACCATTCAGCCTGGAAACTGGCCTTCTAAGTGCGCAAACACCGCTCGATTTTACGTTGCTAAATTAAACAGCTGGATTGGTCCGGCCCGGCAGTGGAGATTCATCGGCTGTGTCAGCGCTTCCTTTGGGATTTTTCGATCCGCCGATGTTTTCTTGTAAAGGCCGGAAAGTTTAGCGTCAGAGCACTATAGGATGATACTCACAGCTCCGTGCTCACTCAGCGCTTCCAGGTCGAGAACGGCTTTCCTGTGGTGGATCTTCAACTCTCCGTCCACCCGTTTCAGTCTATGCTCGTACCAACCCACATAGGGGCTCGATTCCGCCATGCGGAAACGATAGACGAGAAACGAGGAAGTCACGACGATGCCGCCGTCTTCTACTTTGATTCGTACATTACTAATGAAGCGCCGGGTGCGCGACGAAGGATATTCTCTGTGACCGTGGCGGCTCTTCAGTCTTTCCACCCGAGCGCGCAGCCGTACCATGTCATCGTCGATAAACACCAGGTCCTTCTGGGGATCTCCGTCCGGAAGGTCCGTGGTCGGGACCACATATCTGCCATCGGCGGTGAAAAATGCCAACCACTCATCCAACCGCCATGCATCCAAAAGAGCCGCCTCCTGGTAAAGAAAGTCCTCCACCATCTCGCGCAGAGCGGGTACGCTGCTAGGGTTTCCAGCGGAGCTTGCTTCCGGCATGATTGCTTTCGTCGTTAGCGGCCTAGCGCCGCCGTCTCCCTGATCACCGGGTCGTTCGTTTCAACTTTCCCCAGCCCTGACATATGACCGAACCACTGGCGCCAGAACGCCCGCAGCTGAAGCTCGTCCTCGGCGATCGCTTCTCGATGCATGCCTCTGGATAGTTCGGACCATTCGACCCCCTCGGCTTTATACCCCGCTTGACAGGATTCGATCGCTTCGACGTCGTCGGGTGTTGCGAATCCTCCCGGCCCATGGAAGGTAAGGAAATTGTCCAGCCGGCGCGCGAGGAGTTCGGGTTTCTCTTCCCTGGGAGCCAGCTGCCAGGCTGTCACCTCCATCAGGTCCGGAGCTATGGGCCAAAATATTCTTACGGTGATGTCGATAGAGTCGATGATGAGGAGATTAGGATAGACCAGGAGGTTTCGGCTTATATCTGCCATATGACGAGCCCTCTGCTCGCCGAACTTCCGCACCAGTCTTGCGCGGATCGTGGCGATTTCCTCCTTGTTCTCTTCCCCAAAGAGCGGGCTCCAACGAGCAATCGGCCGGCCCCTTATGCCGTCGTGTTCCTCCACCGCATGACCGTTACCGAGGACGCGGGCCGGCCGGCTGAAGGCGGTTTGCACCCCGCTTGTGTTTATCCCGAGGCCGTTTACATATTCAAAGTAAGTCTTGTGAGTCGGCCTGACGTGGTATCCATCCAAGCTGTTCTCGACCAGCAGCTTCCAGTTGGCCTTGATAGAGTATCGATTGGAACCACGGATTATCCTCATGCCTTTTTCGGCCTGGTCGACGATAAGGTCCAGATACACCCGAGCGCCCGCTAGATAGGTCACGAGTTCTTCAACATCGGGATTGAAGCTCACAAAAATAAAGCCGCGGTAATTGTCCACCCGCGGCGGCGACTTGAGGCCCATTTCCGCTCGGTTGAAACTGCTGCCGTAGCCGGCCTCGTCCGGCACGCCTACGAGATCGCCCCGATTGTTGAAGGTCCAGGCATGATAGAAGCATTGCAAAACGTCAGCATGCCCCTGATCGTGCCGGCAAATGAGCGCGCCTCTGTGCGTGCATGTGTTGAGGAAAACCCGCAGTTTGCCGTCGCTGCCGCGGATGAAGAAAAGCGGCCGCCCCGCTACATTCCGGCGCCGGTAGTCGCCCGGGTTCTCTACTTCGGATTCGTGGCACAAATACAGCCAGCATTTGTTGAATATCCGCTCCTGCTCCGTCTGAAGAATCTCGAGTGAGGTCATGGCGGAGCGATGGACGCGGAATATACCGTCCGCCGGCTTATCTATGATCATACGATCAAGCTCTAACATGGCGTGCCCCTCATGCGTTACTTCGACCACGAACAATGTGAACCGTTGGAACTACAAAAGCCGTAAACCGGCTGGAACTGTGCTCGCCGGCAGAGCTACGACACATGTCTATCATGCTCGCCGGCATTATTCACGCTCCGAGGGAAAGCCGAGAAGAGTGTTTATCCGATGATTAAGCCAACTGTGAGTTCGGTTCAAAACGTTCAAATCGTTCAAGCCGTTCAAACCCCGACATCTTGTCCTCCTTAGCGACACCGGGAGTATGCAAGAAGAGGGTTGGAACTACTGGAACCTTTGGAACGATTGGAACGGCGAAGCCTAGTAATCACTCCACGTTCGCTGCGAACAGCTCGTCAGGGCTAACGATGCGGGGCGACAAACCCTGTTCGTAGACATACTGGCCGATTGCCTTCAGCGCCGGCCGGTTCGGCTCCAACCCGTATGACCAGAAATCCTTCCCCAAGACCCGCCAGGTCTCCTCGATGTGATGGATCAACCAGGGAAGCGAAAGGCGCAGCGCGTCCGTGTCGTAAAGTCCGTCGATCGCCAGATCGCGAGCTTCGCAGAAGGCTCTATAGATGCTGCGGGCCACCCATGGGTGCTCTCGATAAATATCGTCGCGTAGCACGACCGTATGCATGATCGGGAAGATGCCGGTGCGACGATAATAGTCCTGCTCCACCTCATAGTAGTTCGGAAACAGGCGCGCTATATGGGGCGAGCCCTTCTGAAAAATGGAGGGGATATAGATCGCCAGCAGCGCGTCAAGATCCCCGTTCTCCAGCATTCCCTCCAGTGTCCGATCCGGCGGCAGAAACTCGACCTTCACTTTGTCCGGCAGCTTCAACGGAATCAACGGTCGCTGGGTCGGGGTTGTCAATCCGCCGATGAACCAGTGAATCTCCTCCATGGTCACACCGTATTCGTGTTGCAGCATCCCATTCATGAAGATGGCGGCGGTGGAACCGAGCTGCGTCGTTCCCACCCGTTTGCCGCGGAGGTCCAGAGGCGTCCGGATCCCGGCATCGGTGCGTATGTAAATACACGAGTGTCGAAAGATCTTGGACAGTGCGACCGGCACGGCAACGAAGGGGCAAGTGCCGCGGCCCTTCATACTCACGTAAGAGGCGAGCGATAGCTCCGAAACTTCGAACTCTTGGTGCTCCAGCATCCGCGGAAAGGTCTCGCGCGGACGCATGACCTTGATCTCCAAATCGATGCCTTCCGCTTGAACACGACCATCGATGAGCGGCCGGGTGCGGTCATAGTCCCAGCACGCGAGGGTGAGTTTGAGTTTCGACATCGGTGCAACCTGTCTCCAGAGAAAACCTGCAAATTCCGGATTGTGATATTTGAATGTGAATCGTGTGCGTAGAAATAACACACCGCGAGGAGGTGTCAATAAATTGGGTCATTGAAATCCCATCGGGACTCAAGCTCGGACTGCAAGGGAGAATTCAAGTACCCTTTTAAACATTTGCTCACTGCAATCCGTCGGTTCGCGCAGTGCATAGCTTCCATCTGCTTCCATCACATCGCGATGTTCGGCTTTGAGACCAAGATCGTTTTTAACGGTCTCACTCTTGTGTGTCAGTTCGCCTTCCGGGTGTTTCCTGCGGCGGGCGATTTTATAGATTGCACATCAGTGTGCAGTAATGTACAGTTTAATCGATGGAGGCGCACTATCTATGAAAAGCTTATCATTTACTGAATTCCGAAAGAGGGCGTCAGAAATTTTGACTCTCGTTGAAAAGGGTGAAACAGTTCGTGTCATTCGCCATGGCAAAACAGTGGCGAAAATCGTTCCTGCTGAAACGGAGGAGAAACTTCCGTCATGGAAGCAGCCCGGTTTGAGGTTAGTCCGTCCCGCTGCATCGCTCAGCAAGGCGATTTTGGCGGAAAGGCGGAAGTCACGTTGAATGTTTTCTTCGATTCTTCAGCCCTCGCTAAGCGATACATCGAAGAGAAAGGAAGCGATCAGGTTCAAGCCATCCTCTCTTCTGCTTCAGCGTTAGCCGTGTCGGTGATCTGCGTCCCGGAAATCGTCTCCGCTCTGTGCCGCCGTCGGCGCGAACGCAAAATTTCAACGGAAGAGTACCGCAATGCGAAGGCATCGGTACTTTCGGACATCGACGACGCGACTGTCATTGGCATTACTGAGGAAGTGATAGCTCAGGCGGTGGCATTGCTTGAGCAGTTCCCGCTCCGTTGTGCCGATGCGTTACATGTCGCCTGCGCCTCGGCGTTGTCGACCGACCTATTCGTTTCTGCCGACGACCGTCAGTGTAAAGCCGCGAGAGCGCGTGGTCTGCGAGTCGAAGCGATAAGCGTATAGCCGCGGAGCGCAACCCGATCGCCCCGCATCCGGCGGATTCAACCCTTCGGAGAGACTCAGCCAGGCTACTTGAACATCTTAAACGGTTCTTGCTGATGCCTCGTGCCTCACGCCTGTCTCCTATTGATTAAACGTCTAAGCGTTCAATGTTTTGAACGGAACGTAGCAACTGAACGACTGGAACCGTCATGAATTCGTCTGTCGTTGAACTGTTGAACTATTGATCCTTAAACGGCTGTTCGACTATTTCGGGTTTGCACGCGGCATGTATCTTTAGTGTATCTTCCGCGGTAATGGAAGCAGTCATTCAATTATCTCCGGCCATTCTCTCATCAACCTGCCATAGCCGCTCACCGGAAACGAAAATCCCAGCTTGGAAAGCACATACCATAGCATCGCGGGATTGCTGGCAATCACCGTCATGCCAAGCTCGCGCTCGATTTTTTCCAGAGCGTTGATCGGGTCGAGCACCGCCCCTTGAAAGTAGATGGCGTCCACTGGGTCCGTACCGTCGAGATTCTTCTTGGTCAACTCGAAAACTTGGTCCGGGTCCATGCGCCTGGGCACGGCGAGGTTCTGGAAAGGATGAGGCGCCACCGCCGCGACTCCGTGCGTGTCCAGATGCCGGCAAATCAGCTCATTCATCCGTTCATCGAAGGGTGTCAGCAAAAGAACCCGCTTGGCGTTGTATACCCGCAGGGCGGCGACACAAGCATGGAGGGCCGTCGTGAAGGGCACCGCAAGCGTTGCTTTTAATTCGTCGAACAGGCCGGGATTGAGCACCTCGGTAGGCGCGGCGGTAACAATGACTCCGTCCCATTGCCGCTCGGCGACCAATTCTTTTACCCTGCCGACGATGGTCTCTTTTTTGTCGGCGATCTGATACAGCGATTCGTTGTAGAGTTCCAATCCCTTAAAGTCCATTTTGATCGCATCGGGGATCAAAGGCAGGAAGCTATTATAATGCGGCATGGAACCGGCGCCGCCGCTGACAAAGCCGATTTTTGCCGTGCTTGTTTCAGTCATGTTCCGCCTCGTTAAACTTTGTGCTCTTTCGTACTACTATCGTTAAAACTTCTCGCAGATTGCGCAAATTGTGCTGCCCGTCGGTTTGAAAACCGACCGCAAAGCGACGGGCGAGAGGCCAATGCCAAGCCGGTCATCCCGAGCAACGCGAGGGATCTGAGAAAGATTTCTCCCATTCGGTCGAAATGACACCTTTGCGGCCTTCGCGCCTTTGCGCGAGATACTCCCATTTGGTTGCGGCTCTGCCGCGCTGGGATCTTCATGGCGACTACGGGCGTATGCCATACGCCCCTACGACAATTTCTAGTCTCCCTGTCTCTATTTCTTCGCTTTGTGCTTCTCGATGGCCTGTTTCAGATCTTCGTACTCTTCGCACTTACCGAAAAATGGACATGCCTTTTTGAGGGCGGCGAGTTGCTTCTCGGCATCCGCCGGCTGATTCATATCGAGATACAGCTCTCCCAGATATTCGTGGGCACTGCGGTGATTGGCGTCGATCTTGAGCGCGCGCTGATAGTGCTCCATCGATTTATCGAACGTACCGACTTTGCGGTAGCTGTAACCGAGCATGTTGTGTGCGTCGGCATCGTTAGGCAGTTCCTTCACCGCTTCGGTGAGATGCCCCACCGCGGCTTTGAAGTCTTTGGCATCGATGGCTTTGCGTCCCGCCTCGACGTTGGGATTCTGCGGCCCCGCCTTCGGTTCCGGCAGATCGGCAAAAGCCCGCGCTTGCGTGAGCACCAAACTAAGACCCAATGTAATGACAGCCAATATTGATTTCATATACAAACCTTCCCTTCGTCTATGGATGGCAGGATATTACTCGCCGGTCTGTCTGTAACGCAAGCGGGTGTCGGGTGTTGGGTTTTCGGTATTGGGTATTGGGTTTTCGGTTTTTAATCTGATCTCTGGCTTCTGATCTATGACCTCTGAACCTTTCCCTTCCCGGCCCTGTCTTGTCTCCTGTCTCCCCTTCTCATCCGTCTGCTATTTCTTGCGCAGCTCCGCCCGCGCCTCGCGGAGAATCGAAAGATCGACCAGACGGTCGATGGGAACCTCAGCGGCAATACCGGAGTCTTGCCTGATTTTTTCGACGATCGACTTCAAAACAGGTTCCTCGATATCGCCGTCCGTATTCACGACTTGCCTGAGAATCTTGAAAGTGTCGGCGGCTATCTTGGGCTCCAGCCCGAAGTCTCTTTGCAGATAAGGGATGACTTCGGCTTCATTTTTGACGATGCTATCCATACTCCGAAGCGTGCCTCGAACCACGGCTTTGACTTGCTCCCGCTGATCCTGGATGTGCGCCGCTCGCGCCGCCAGCCCGCCTTGCAGTTCGCGCACGTCGAAGGTATTGCCGAGATCTACATAGCCCGCCAACGTCGCCATCGATGTGTAAGGCGGGGTAAGGATGACGGCGTCCGCCGCTTTTCCCAATAACGAGGTGTAACTGTTGGCCGTGGTGTTGGTCGAAATGTAAGCGACATTTTCGTTACCAAGTCTCTTCAGCACGATTGTGGCGGCATGGTGCGCCAGCGAGCCGATGCCGCTGGCCGCGACGTTACGAATCCGCGACGGCGTCATTCCCGGCTGGCCGATGAGGCTAAAACTCAAGCGTGTTTGAATGAACGTAATGGTCCGGAGCGGCACCCCTTTCATCGCTGCCCGGATCGACAATCCGCCGGCGGCTGAATAGTCGAGATCGCCCGCGACCAGAGCGGTCACTCCCAATGGCGGCCGCATGACGATGATCTCCAGATCGATCCCCTCCCTGGCAAATATTCCCTGCGCCTTGCCGAAGTAGTAAGGCACGAAGGTTAACGATTTGGCCGGCACCGTCAGCCGGACTTTATCCAAGGATTTTTTTGCCTGCTGGGCGTGGACTGCGGGTGAGTGATTAAAAAGAGTAAGGCACGACAAACAATCGACAGAGTGAGCATTTTATTCAACATTGCGGTTTTTCTCCCCAGCTCTCATTGATAAAAAAGATCTGTCATTCTGAGCGACAGCGAAGAATCTGCTTTTACCGACGAGCATACTCCTGTGACATCGTCATCACTCGAGATCCTCAATCCTTCTTCGCCGCCAAACTTGCGCCAAACTTTTCGATCATTTTTTCCTTCAGCTCGTGACTGGCGCCCGACACTTTCGGAAATTCGTTCTTCCATTCATACGGGATGCAAGCATCGATGATGCCGCGCGACTGAAAGCCGCGCTCTGCCGGCGGGATGATCGGATCGATGGGATTGCTCCAGCAGCGCCGCATGATGTCGATGTCTTTGATCGGATCGGTTCTCGTGCACAGCGCCCAGAGCAGCTCGTTGCTGTCCCAGATATCGATATCGTCGTCGACCACGACGACGTAACGGGTCAGCAGCGCCGCGGCGCGGCATTGCGACGCAATCACCGCCGCCTGCTTGGCATGGCCCGGATAGCGCTGCTTGATGGCGACCACCACCAGCATGCGCGTCTGGTAGTAGGCCACGCCGCGCACATCCGGCACGCCCGCCTTGTCGAGATAGTTCCAAATATAGGCGGCGCGGATCAGATTATTTTCGGCTCCCGGCGCCGGCCGAAACGGCGGCGCCCCGGTGATGATCGGATCGTCGCGATACATCAGCCGCTTCACCTTGAGCATCGGTTCGGAACGCAGGCCGCCGGCATAATAACCGGTGAATTCACCGAACGGTCCCTCCGGTATCTTCGTCCCCGGTATGACCTCTCCTTCGATGGCGACTTCGGAATACGCCGGAATCGGCAGCCGGGTATGCTTGCCGAGAATCACTTCGAATGCTTCCCCACGCACGCCGCCGGCATAATCGTATTCCGATTGCCCGGCCGGAACTTCCATCTGGCCGAAGAACCAGAGGAGTGGATCGGGGCCGAAACTAATCGCCACCGGAAACGGTTGCCCGCGGTCGAAGAATTTCTGCCGGTGAATGTTGCCATGGTGGCCCGGCGAGATGTAAAGCGCCAGGGTATCGCGGTCGTGCACCATCACACGGTAGCAACCGAGATTGATCCAACCTTCGTCGAGATCGCGGCTGATGGTGATATCCAGGGTTCCGATATAGCGCCCGCCGTCGCCTTCGTGCCAGAAAGGCACGGGCAACGACAGCAGGTCGATGTCGCTGCCTTCGAGAACATTTTCCATCAGCGGTCCCGAGTTTACGACGCGGGGAGGAATCAACGCCGGATTATCCAGCCGCTTTTTCCAGGCCGAAATGAATTGATCGCGCGTGTAGTCCAGCGGCAGATGATTGGTCAGGCACTGCCGTTTCAAAGTCGGATTGTGAATTCCCGTCAGCACGCGCCGTCCCGGTGGATAGCC
>WHTF01000030.1 GCA_009379725.1 Deltaproteobacteria bacterium | reverse complement strand
ATGACGACGGTTTTTGGACGGAAGGCCGATACTGCGCGTTGGGCTTCCGCCGGCTTGCTATTCTGGATTTGTCACCGGCCGGTCATCAGCCGATGATGACGCCGGAGGGGCGCTACGCCATCGTTTATAACGGGGAAGTGTATAACTTTCGCGAGCTGCGAGAAGAACTCCAGGCTCTGGGAGTACGGTTTCGATCCTCCGGAGATTCGGAAGTCGTGCTTCATGCACTTGCTCTATGGGGTAAAGCGGCGCTCCATCGCTTCAATGGCATGTTCGCGCTGGGCTTTTACGACACAGTCGAGAAACGCCTACTGCTTGCAAGGGATCATGCCGGCATCAAACCTATTTATTACCTCTTGTCTTCCAAAGGGCTGGTATTCGCTTCTCAATATGACCAGATCATGGCGCATCCGTGGGCCAAAGCACTACAAACATCTACGGACGGATTAGCGCTTTATCTCCGACTTGGATATATTCCCGCGCCCCGCGCCCTGCTCAAAGATACTTACATGTTGGAGCCCGGCGCGTGGCTCGAAGCGAACCTCGAAGGTCAAGTGAAGCGCGGAAAGTTTTTTGAATTTTCAAGTTTCCAGGAACCTGACCTGCGCGGCGCGGAAGCTTACGAGGCGGTTGATGCAGCGATCACACGTGCGGTGCGGCGCCACCTTGTGAGCGACGTTCCTGTCGGGACATTTCTTTCCGGCGGCATTGATTCCCCCCTTGTAACTGCAAAAGCGAAAGCCGCGAACAATGGCGCCGTGCGCTCTTTCACCGTCGGCACGGGCGGAGATGATTTGGATGAATCTGCCGACGCCGAAGCATACGCCCGAGCGATCGGAGTCGACCATGTCGTCGAACATGTAAGACCCGAACAGGCCGTTGAAATGCTCGACGATGTTGTCAGCTCGTGCGGCGAGCCCTTCGCCGATTACTCGGTGTTTCCTACAATGGTTATCGCTCGCTTGGCCCGCCAACACGTCAAAGTCATTCTTTCCGGAGACGGCGGAGATGAGCTTTTCTGGGGTTACCCGGGCCGTTTCGTTCCGGTCCTGAAGAATTCTCGTGCTTTTAGCTCTCCTTATTGGTTGCGAAAGATTCGCGGGGGAATGAAAACCGTTCTCGGTCGCCGGAGCGCGCAGCTTGGTTACCGCGACGTCGGCGATTGCTACCGCGCCAAGCACACACGAATCGCCGAAGGCCATCTGCACGGCATTTTTCCGGACCTTCCTGAATGGCCGGACGATTGTGATCTTTTTACATACTCAGGCTCGGAGCCGAACAAGACGGCTCAATGGTTGCGTTGGAATGAATTCGTCGGCCACCTGACGATGGTGCTGTTGAAGGTGGATCGAGCGAGCATGCATCATTCTCTTGAAGTGCGCGTGCCGTTGTTGGACCGCGATGTCGTAGACGTGGCTATGCGCGTGGATTGGCGCTCATGCCTGGATCTGAACGGAAGAATTGGGAAGCTGCCCCTGCGAAAGTCTTTGGCCGGTCATGTTCAACGCCAGACACAGACAAAGCGTGGATTTGAGGCGCCGATGAGCGCCTGGCTAAGGGGGCCATTGAAAGATATTTTCCAGGAATCCGTCGTGAACCGGAAAGATATCCTGGGCATGCCTATCAATCGACAACCGCTGCAAACCATGTTTCAAGCGCACTCGGCCGGCAGGACCAACCATACTCGGGCGCTGTGGACAGTCTTAAGCCTAGCTTTGTGGGAGCAAAAGCATTATCAGGCTCGCCGATCATGGACAGAGACCCCTCGGCCATACGCTGTCCGTAGCTGCCCGGGTCCGAGTCCCTTCAAGCAGGCACAATAGGTTCTTCAGCGATAATGTTAGGAACGGCGCTCGTCCGGCGGTATCGCCCCTTCATTGGAACGCTACTACGCGCACTTCGTTATATCGGCACGCGAGTTACGTGTCCATGCTGCGGTTGGCACTTTCGCGGATTTTTGCCTTTCGGCGTTGTTGTTAAACGAACCCATGCCTTGTGCCCCAGATGCGGGTCCCTGGAGCGGCACAGGTTACTGTGGCTCTATTTGAAAAACAGGACGGATTTGTTCGATCGCAATCATAGGGTTCTACACTTCGCGCCTGAACGCATCTTTGCAAAGGTTTTTCGGACGATGCCTTTGCTCCACTATGTCAGCGCCGATTTATCGTCTAAACGAGCACGACTAAAGACCGACATCATGGATATCCCTTGCAAAGACAATTCATTCGATGTTGTGCTTTGCAATCATGTATTAGAGCATGTTGCCGATGACCAAAAAGCAATGAGAGAATTATGCAGGGTTTTAAGCCCCGGCGGGTGGGCGATACTGCAAACGCCGATCGACACCCAACGGGCCAAAACATTCGAGGACCCTACTATTACATCGCCCAGCGAACGAGAGCGGGCGTTTGGGCAACACAACCACGTCAGGCTGTACGGACGCGACTACAAAGAGCGACTGGAGAAAGCAGGGTTTACGGTGAAGGTGGACGGCTATGCCGGAGGGCTGGAGAAACGCGAGTTGGTCAAATATGGTCTGCCGGATGAGGAGATCTATTTTTGCAGGAAGCCTCTGCTGAGCAATGCCGGTAATGGTTCTGTCTCTAGCTTGCCATCGTAATCTCTCTAGCTTGCACTATGAGAATAGCGTTTATTGTCGGTCAGTTCCCGTCCCTGTCTCAGACTTTCGTGCTTCGTCCGATCATAGGTCTACTGGACAGAGGACATGATGTCGAGATCTTTGCCCACAGTCCGGGCAAGGATCCGATGACTCATGACGATATTGAACGGTACCGGCTGGTGCAGCGCACAAGGTATCTAAACACGCGTGCAGATCGGGCAACCGGAATGGGCCGGTTTGCAAAACGAGCAGGGCTTCTGATCGCGAATTTCCACAAAAATCCAAAGGCGGTATTAAAGACGCTAAATGTAAGCCGGTTCGGGAACAGCGCATTGTCTTTAGGGGTCTTTAGCACAGTGACTCCTTTTTTGGATAAAGCGCCCTTCGACATCCTTCATTGCCAGTTTGGCGACCTTGGAAAGTTGGGCCTCCTTCTTAAGGACACGGGGCTGCTTCGCGGAAAACTGATCACTTCGTTTCGCGGTTACGATATCTCGTCCTTTACCAATCGTCATGGGGAACACATCTACCAAGATCTTTTTTCCAGAGGCGATCTTTTCCTGTGCGTCAGCGAACACATTAAGGCGAAACTGGTGCGACTCGGGTGTGACCCGCGGAAAATCATCGTCCACAGATCGGGCGCCGAGGTCAAGAAAACGACCTCGCCGCTAAGCGACGTGAGAAGCAACGGCATGATTCGAATCGTCAGCATCGCTCGTCTGGTCGACAAGAAAGGCCTCGAGTATGGGGTTCAGGCCGTTGCAAACATCCTGAAGCGGCGGCGGGACTTCGAATACAACATTGCCGGAGCGGGACCATTAAGAGATCGATTGCAGTCTCTTATCAACGAATTGAATGCCGGTGACCATATAAAGTTGCTTGGTTGGAAGACCCAGGCGGAAGTCGCAGAGCTGCTCAAAGCATCTGATATCCTGCTTGCACCCAGTGTGACTACAGATACGGGTGATGAAGAAGGAATTCCGGGGGTCATTATGGAGGGATTCGCGCAGGGGCTTCCGGTTGTCAGCACCTACCACGCCGGGATCCCGGAGGTGGTTAAAGACCGACAATCGGGATTTTTGGTTGCGGAGCGGGATGCAGATGCGCTAGCTGAAAGGCTGGAACAGTTGATCGAGCGCTCCGAACTGCGGCTTGCCATGGGGCGGAATGGCCGCGCCTTTGTCGAAGAGCATTATGATATCGATAAGCTCAACGACCGGCTGGTGAAGATCTATCGACAATTGCTGGACGGAGAATTGCCCCACATAGCTCCGCAATTTCGAATATCTCCGGGCTTCAGCTGAGCTTTAAACTCAAGCCTTCTTCCAAGAACATAAACAATCCGCCGATCATTCCCGAAAAGCGAAAGAAGGATCTCTTATGGCGACTCCTCCACGATTATCGGCAGAGCCGATTTTTATCTTGGGAATCTCGCAACGGAGCGGCACGAATTTTTTATTCGATCTGCTTCGCTTGCATCCTGATTGCGGTGCTCCTTCCACCAAGTGGGAGGATTTTTTGGTAGACAAATCCGACTTTCTGGTTCGATATGTGAATTCCGTGGTTCCCGGTTGGCGCCGCCGGGGAACCGATCCGGAAGTGGAGGATTCACTTTACGAGCATCTTGGCAACGGCTTGGTTTCAGTTTTGGCCTCGCAGATCGATAAGAAACGACTGGTGACCAAAACCCCGAGCGTTCGTAATCTGCCTAACTTTTTCAAACTGTTTCCGCGCGCTTATCTTCTGATTTTGCTTCGCGATGGACACGCGCTTGTCGAATCCAGAGTCAGGAGTTTCGGAGAGAGTTATGAAACCGCTATGCGAAAGTGGGCCGATGGCGCGGAAGCTATCCTTCGCTTTACCCAGGGTGCCGGCAGAGTACCTTCCGGTTACTTAATCGTCCGATATGAGGATCTGTGGAAGCAACCCGAAAAAGAGTTGAGGAGGATTTTCGCGGTCGTCGGTTTGGATCCGGACAAATACGATTTCAACGCGGCCATCAACTTGCCCGTGCGAGGATCGTCCACTTTTCACGGCAAAGACGAACAGAGCTATCACTGGATGCCGGTGGAAAAAACCGCCGATTTCGATCCTCTATCCAGAGCGAATCGCTGGAGCAGATCCACGCATGAGCGATTCGAATGGATCGCGGGAGATAAGCTTGCAAGCTTGGGTTATGGAGAAATGCGACGCCGAGAAAGAGAACTGTCTTGGGTGGTGCGTAACAGATTGCTGGACATAGCTTGGCAGTTGAAGGGATTGTCGCAAGCAATAACAAACGTCGCAAAAGATACTTTGAAACGGGCATTCGGAGCCGAGAGAATGTCGAAATACCGTCGAAACGTTCTGGGTTTCGCCAGGAACATCTTCAATTTTAGACGAGAATCGTCAAAGCCATCATGACTGTGCCACAGGTCAGCGTCATCATTCCAACCCATAATCGCGTGGGTTTTCTTTCGACCGCCATCGGCAGCGTGTTGCAGCAGAGCTTCCAGAACTTTGAGATGTTGGTGGTGGATGACGCCTCGACCGACGAGACAGCTAACCTCCGTGAACGGTTTCCCGATACCAGAATCCGCTGGCTCCGGCATGACAAACCACGAGGGGGAGCTGCCGCTCGCAATACCGGCATCGTTCATTCCAGAGGCGAGTATATTGCCTTTCTCGATGATGATGACGAATGGTTTCCGGAGAAGCTGGCCCGCCAAATGGAAGTCATGCTCAATAGCGCGCCGGAAGTGGCCGCTGTTTACACGGGCTATCTTGTCGTCGATCGAGCCAGCGGAAAAATATCCGGCCGAATGACGCCGAAGCTAAGCGGCGATCTCTCTCAGGCGCTGCTGGCGGCTAACCCCATCGGCGGAACCTCGTGCATGCTTTTGAAGAGGTCGTGCCTGGAGCAAGTCGGGTTGTTCGACGAAAGCTTGCCGAGTTTTCAAGATCGCGATTTATGGATCCGGATCTCCCGCAAGTTCCATTTCGATTATGTCCCGGACGCTCTACTGAACTACTATGTTCATGGAAAAAAAGTCTGGACCAATCTGGAGGCGTTGGAACGTGGTTTGGAGACTATGCTGCGGAAATACGGCTCATCCGCTGCTTTTAGAAAGTCTTGCAGCGGTCGCTACCTGTTTTTCGGAATTAAGTTCTGCGAAGCCGATCAAATTGGCAAGGGGAAGGCGGCGCTTTTGAAGGCAATCCGATTAGATCCCTATAGGATCAAGCCTTATATTTATTTCTTACTGACACTGCTTGGCCCAAAAATTTTCATGAAGGCGAGGGAAAGCAAAGGGGAAATATTTGTGGGCCTCGGAGTTACCAACTCCTGACTCGAAGAGTTTGCCATGCCTAAAGTCAGCGTCGTTATCCCCACCTGTAACCGGGCGCATTTCCTTCATGCGGCGATCGAAAGCGTTTTGAAGCAAACCTTCCAGGACTTTGAAGTCATTGTCGTGGACGATGCGTCGACCGATGAAACCGCGGATGTGGTTCGAGGCTTTTCGGACGCGCGGATACGATACCTAAGGCACGAAACCAACAAAGGTCAAGGGGCGACCAGAAATGATGGGATCAAGCAAGCCGCCGGGGATTATGTCGCACTGTTGGATGACGATGATGAATGGCTAGCCGAAAAACTGGGAAGGCAAGTAGCTCTACTGGAGAATAGCTCCCCTAATGTTGGCCTCATCTATAGTGGCTTCTGCCAAATCGATGCATCCACCAAACGAGTTGTCGGCCATGTCATTCCTGAAAAGCGTGGCCAAGCGATTGAAGATTTGCGTCTCAAGAATTGGATCGGAACCTGCTCGACGGTGCTTGTGCGGCGGGTTTGTTTCGAAAAAGTTGGATTATTCGACGAGAAGCTGGCGTCCGCGGCCGACTACGATATGTGGATACGAGTCGCAAAGAACTATGAGATAGATTATGTTCCTGAGCTTCTGGTGTTCTACACGGTCCATGGGAATAGGATATCCACAAACCACGAATCATTGATTCGAGGATTGGAGGGCCTGCTTAAAAAGCACGCTCCGTATTTTGCGTTGAATAGCAAGAACTATGGCCGTCGGTATTCGAGTCTCGGAACCAATTATTGCTTCAATGGAAATACCAAAAAAGGCAGGAAGGCGTTCTTACAAGCGATAAAACTGTACCCGTTCGAGCTAAGGCACTACTACAATCTCTGTTTGTCGTTACTCGGTGCCAACAAGTTCAGGCGATTAAAAGCCATAAGGCGGGGTCATCTCGGCCAGAATCAATGAATGTCGCACCGATCTTGTTGTAACGACAGATTCCTCTGTTTCGGGGAAACGTGATCCATTTTCACTGGACAGCCGCGCCAGGCTTGCCGCTGTCTGCTCTCTTAAATGGGCAGGTTACCAGCCAATGGGAAATTCAGAGATTGCTGACTATCACGTTTGTTATCGAGAAACGGGGTATGGCGGAGTACTTTAAAAAACTTCGCCGGATATAATTTTGGTTTGAGAAGGACCTATATCACTATGTTTACAATGGACTATCCTTACATTTGGTACAATCTGACAAACCTACGAATATTCCGGTCGGGCGCGAAAGTTCCTACAAGTTAATCGTGGAGCCCTACGACCGAACCGTGAAAAGATAATTTGCCGTCCCTTTTATAAATTACCGAACAAGTCCGCAAGCTCCACACTCAAGGTGCAATAAGACATGGAATTTTACGCTGCCATCAGATCCGCGAGATGGATGCTCGCTGGTTACCCGGCTGACGAGTATAGCCGTGTTCTTGAAGCCTCCCAGCGATGGTCGAGAGAGCAGTTGGAGAATTTTCGTGATGAAAAACTGAAGGCGCTAATCACCCACTGCTACGAAAATGTTCCCTTTTACAGACGCGCAATGGAGAAACATCGCCTTACGCCGGGTGATATACGACGATCCGAGGATTTAGCGAAACTTCCCATTCTTACAAAGGAGGCTGTTCGGAGTCATTCGAAAGAATTGTGTTCCACAACTCTTTCAAAAATGAAGGTCACATGGACCAAAACAGGAGGCACAACTGGAGAGCCGATAAGAGTAGCTAAGAACCGAGAATGCAAAGCCTGGGACGGTATGTGTCTTGAGCGCGCGTACGGATGGGGAGGCCTGGCGGTTAATGAACCAAGAATCAGAATGTTTGGTGGCTCGCTGGGTATTGACCGGGTCTCTTTTACCAACCGAATCGGCGCTATATTCCGCCGCGACCTATTCATTCCAGCTTTCGAACTTCGAAGAGATATAGCCTCATCCTACTTTAACAAAATCGCTCGTTCAAAATATCATTTCCTCGTAGGGTATGCATCTGCGATCTACAGACTAGCCGTTCTCGCAAAGGAGCAAAACCAAGCAATCGAACTTACGGCCGTATTCCCTACCGCGGAGCTCATGCTTCCAGAATGGGAGGAAGTTATTCGGGAGGCATTCAAGTGCTCCATTCTCCCATTTTACGGCTGCGGCGAGGTCAACTCCTTGGGCTTTTCCGCGCGGGAGAAGAACGGCTATCTGATTCCTGAAGAGCATGCTCTAATAGAAGTCATGCAGAGCAATGGCAACACACAACTCTATGGCGAGGGTAGATTTCTCGTTACCGACCTTGATAACTATGCCATGCCGATTATCCGGTATGCTAACGGAGATGCCGGTAAGATATCTGTGCCGAAAGGGCGGTTCCCTTATGGTCGAATAGAACGCCTCGATGGAAGATACAATAGTCTGTTGATGACGGACTCGGGAGATTTGATTTCCGGAGTGATCGGCACCCATGTATTTCGTCTTACATCATCTGTGCTGAGTTATAGGATTATACAGGAAGAGCCATTAAAGATTACTGTCAAGATGGTTCCAAAAGACGGTGCTGTAAGTCGAAGTGACGAGCTTCTTGTTATCGATTTGTTCACAAAATATCTGGGGAATGGAATGACGATAAGCTTGGAAAAGGTTCAGGAGCTTCCCGCTACCCCTTCCGGAAAGTCCGTGTTTGTCGTGAATCACTGTCTTCAGTAAATGCAGGTATCCACGGTAACAGATAACTTAAACTTGCACCGGAAGGAGAGTTCATGCCAGGCTTTAGTTTTTTCTGTGATTTCGAGGGAAGCTTGCCGGACAAACAGTCAAGGATTTCGGGGGCCCTTGATTTGATAATGCATCATGATGGATATGAAAAAAGAATCCTTTTGAATGACAGATTCTCTCTCCTAGCTTGCACGAAGTATAAGCACTATCCAGTAATACCCTTCGAAAACGAGCGGTTTCTGATCCATCTTGAGGGAAAGATATACGGTAAAGGTAAGTCTTTGATTAGAGATGAATTGAATGCCGTAGCCCAATGGTTGTCCGATTCTGCATGTACAAGCTCAAAAGACGTCGTTCAATGGTTGCTGAATACTGATGGAGATTTTGTCCTATTCATTCTAGATAAGAGGTCAAATTCCATCTTTTTTTTGAATGATGCTCTAAGTCGTCTACCACTATACTACAGCACTACTACTAATGGGTTTATTGTTTCCCGGGAAGTGCAATTTATCAAAGAAGTTAAGATTGAGGCGACGCTTGATAGGATGGGCATTGCACAGTGTCTCCTCTTTGGTTATCCGTTAGGAACGAGAACCCTTCTTGATAAGGTCCATCGACTTACCCCTGCATCCGTTATAAGGGTCGATATCGATCAGGCTCGGGCCGAGGTAACTCAGCTGCACTACTTCAATTTTGAAGTGAAGCAGGATCCCGTCAGAGCACCTGAGGAAAATGCGCAAGAATTAGTAAGACTATTTTCTATGGGATGCAAAAGCCGAGCGACTGATATTGATGGCTTGGCATCAACTGGCAAGAATATACTTGGACTGAGTGGTGGCTTCGACTCGAGATCCGTGGCGGCATGTCTGCATAATGAGAATATTCCTTTCGTAGCAGTAACTCGGCTGGATCCACTCAAGCATTCTATTTCGGATGCGAAAATGGCAGAGCAACTAGCAGAAGTTCTGGACCTCGACTGGAAACTCTTCTACGTCAAGTCACCTAAAGGTAGAGACCTTCTTAAACTACTCAAGATAAAGAGCGGCCTGAACTACCTGGGCATGGCTTTCATTCTTCCGTTTTTTGAACAAGTCAGAGACAGTTATGGTCCAGACCTGTCCTATTTCACGGGAGAGGGAGGAAATACAATACCCCGAGACCTTCGTCCTAAGCCGAAATTGAAAACTTTAGATGACGCTGTAAATCATCTTTTGGCTCATAATCAAAAACTACCCGTAGAAACTGTTGCGGCTCTAATCAACCTTCCTAAAGATGACATAATTGCTGAAGTCAGGGCACTGCTGTCAGGTTATCCTGAAAACAACTGGTCTCACAAATACGTCCATTTTTTTGTTTCCGAGAAATCTTTTAAACTAACATTCGAAGCCGAAGATAGAAATCGATGCTATTTCTGGAGCGTCGCGCCTTTTTTCTCAACAAGCTTCTTCAAATTTGGGATGGAGTGTCCAGACTCGCAGAAAGAAAAGTTTGCGCTCTACCGAGAGTTTCTAATAAATTTATCTCCAATAGCAGCTTCCGTTCCGCATGCAAGTTGGAAAATTCCCATCTCGGGCAAACGATATCTTTTGTATCTCTTTGGGAGGTCCGTTGCGGATCGGATTCCTTCGGGATTCAAAAATTTTCTTAGGGCGGCCGGGCAATCGCGGTACTCAGGGGTTTATTATATTTGCATTACTGATCAGGTGAAAAATTGCAAAGCGCTACGTAACTACATCGATTGTGACTTTCTGAAAAGTATAGCTAGTCGGTGTAGTAGCATCCAAATTCAAAATCTCTTAACAATTACTTCCATGATTGAGCAATTTGAATGCAATCAGAGTACCCTTCAGAAATATTACGAAACGGAGTTTATGTAGCGAATGTGGAGCAGTCTGTAGGCTGAAGTACCAATGGAACTAACCATTGTCTTTTGCGGCGATATAATGCTTGGAGCTGAGGTCGGCGAGCGGATAGGAAAAGCCACGATTGCAAATTGGCTTACAGATGTTTCGGAGGTCTGGAGCGGAGCTGATCTGTTGATCGGTAATTTGGAGTGTCCTTGTGTGGTGAAAGCCCGACCCGTCGAGCGTTCGATGCCGGAGCTTGTGTTCCACGCGCCCGCCGGCAGGCTGGTCGAAATGTCCGCAGCCGGCTTCTCTGCTGTAACTATAGCCAACAATCACGTTCTTAACTGTGGTCCGCTCGGACTGATGGAGACTCTTCAAGGTCTGGATAGAGCCGGCGTATATCATACTGGAGCGGGTATGAACCTTGCCGAGGCGATTCAGCCGGCATTCATCCCAGTTAGAGGGCTTGTGGTGGGTCTTGTCGCCTTCTGCTACGGCCCGACCGCTGCCCGGTCGAGTCCTGGTGTGGCGCCGCATGATTTTAAGACAATGCAAAAGGCTTTAAGTTCTGCACGTGCGGATGCTGATTTTGTAATTGCAGTGCTACACGATGGCCTGGAGTACTCCGATGTTCCGCCAACCGAAACAAGAACGCGATTTCGTTTTTTGGCTGAGAACGGTGCGGATCTAGTCGTCGGCCACCATCCGCACGTGTTAGAAGGGTTGGAGTGGGTTGGAAACGTACCGATTGCCTATAGTCTTGGAGATTTTCTGTTTCATAACTCTCTCCCCCACGTAACCCGGCGTAACTTCGCCAGAATGGCAATAGGTTTGTACGCGCCAAATGAGATGGAGAGGGATCCAGTAAAGTTTAGCCGCGGAGCACTGCTGGCCGTACATGTTTCAGGTAACAAGAAGTCAGTCGGCTGGCATCCGTTTAAGCAAGGTCCCGATCTGCGTCCTCGCCTTTGCGCGGGTGATGATAAAGTGGAAGCGCTGCGAAAAATAGCTGATCTCAGCGCGGCCCTCTTGAATAAGAACGATCCTCGACATGCGCTGGCTGATTCGGTCCTTCGAGCGGTACAGTCGGAAAACCTCAGGATGATTGGAATCCGAAAGGTGCTTGAGCTTGCGCTGCGGCCGAAATGGAGATACATACCACGCGGCCTAAATTGGCTCTCTCAGCGGATAAAGTCTGCGTGAGACCCAAGCCGTAAGGTGATCAGAATCGATAAGGCAGTAAAGTTTACATCACTGACATCACCGCTGTCTGTTTGTTAATCCTGGGCTTTTCAAGCGTGCCTTAATAGCGATCGAGAGAAGTACGTATGGCACAATTCATATTGTCACGGCCTCGGTTCGGAAGGACCAGGGTGGCCGTCAACCCGCATCTCCTTGGACGTGTTGATCCAATTGCAAACACGGATACAGCGAAATGGTTCGTACGTTACACCTTTTATGCGTTTGTCTTTTTATTGTCCTTTGAAGAACTCGATCTCGGGATCGAAGCGACACTGCCTAGGTTGTTCGGAATCGCTTTGGCGGCATTTGCGCTGCTCCAGCACAGACTGTGCTATAAGTTTCCTCCCAAGGCATTTTGGTGGTTTGCAGTTTATCTAGGAATATACACGTTGTGGGGGCTTTACCTGATTCTTACTCCCCCAAACATACCGACCTTTCCTCGGTCTTTTGTAGGTTCAGTTTTTAAACTGGTCCAATTGTTTGTCCTCTTCTGGATTGCCTATAACTTGCTACAACAAGAGCGCGTCGCCAAAGGGACCTTATGGGCTATTGCCGGCGCCACTCTCATCCTGGCCGTCCTTCAGATTGTAGGAATCACAAGCGATGTCTCAAAAGCAGGCCGCGTAACTGCGTTTGACGGCAATCCAAATGGGCTCGCAACAATCCTGTCACTTGGGCTACTCGCCCTGTTTGGGCTTGGTTATGGCAGGCTGAAAAATGAGTGGAAAGGCCGGTTGCTCTTTTGGTTTGGCTCCGGAATCGTCGCCCTAGCGCTGGTGCAAACCGGTTCCCGTGGAGCGGTGCTAGCCCTTGCTGGAACCCTGTCGATTTTCTTTCTAAAAGGCAAAAACCTCGCAACCAAGCTCAAATTCGGGGTGATCGCTTTGGTCGGAATTGTCGTATTGGTCGTGGCCTCTTATCAGGTTGATGCGGTGCGAAAGCGTTGGGAACACACATTCTACGAGCAAAGTTTGGCCGGCCGCCAAAGGATTTTTCCCGAAGCCGTAGGCATGATTCTCGAGAGCCCAATAGTCGGCTGGGGGCCCATAGTTCATCTTTGGGAATTGGGACCGCGTTTGGGAGTACCCATGCGAGACGAGCACAATGTTTACCTTTGGGTTCTCGCTGAGACGGGCATCGTGGGCGCTATCCCATTCTTTGTCGGGCTATGGCTCTGCGGGCGGTGCGCGTGGAGATCCCGTCATAGCGTCCAAGGCTTTTTGCCTTTTGTCATGTTGCTTTTTGTCCTGCTTCTCAGCATGAAGGGAACCATCCATCATCGTAAATACTATTGGGTGGTATTATCCTACGCATTGGCGAGCAGCAGCTACTTGGTCCGAACACAACGGGCAAGGACGCCAGTATCAAGACAACCTGATTCTAGCGTTGCGCAGCGCAGATACAAGCTCGTTAAAGTTCCGACAAAACGTCTCCCGCCAAGGGTCTCGCGCCTGTCGTAGCCGTGGTGCGATCGAGTCGGCGCTCTAATCTGCTCCTCATAACGTTATAACGTTGAAGAGTACAAGTAGCACGTGAAAATCCTGGTAGTGACACCTGACTATCCGAAACCGGGTCATCTCTTCAGCGGCATCTTCAATGAAAGGAGTGTTGTTGCTTTGAAGGATCTCTGTGACGGCGTGGAAGTCTTGGTCCCTCGGCCGTATGCTCCTCCTATTATTTCCTCATGCATCTCGCGATGGAAAGCGTACTCGCTAACGCCAGGGTACGAAGTGAGAAACGGAGTAGCTGTTTATCGGCCTGCCGTGCCAATAGTTCCTTGTGTGGCGAGTGCGTTTTGGCTCAATCAGGGTGCCTTTCTTTGGTGCCGGCAAATGGCGCGAAAGATCTACCGGCGCACACGCTTTGACGCGATCCTGTCATTCGGTCTATCCGGAGCGGGAGGCATTGCTTGGAGGTTAGGGCGAGATCTTGCGCTTCCAGCCGGCGGGTGGGCCACCGGAAGCGATGTGCGCCAGCGTTTAGGAACCAGCTTTCACCGAGCGGTGTCGCGCACGCTTCGGCATCTCGATGTCGTTTTTTACCAGAGTCAAGAGCTACTAGAAAAAGCTGCAGAGCTTCTAGCCCTGCCTCTAAGCCGGCTGTCGCCTGATCGACATCTGGTTCTTCCACGCGGCATTCCCGAACCGCCTATCCTGCCGAGGACGGAGATCCGCAGCAGAATGCGCCGGGAGCTGCGTGTGACAGACGAGCAGGTGCTTGTCCTGAGTGTCGGGCGGATTTCCCGTGACAAGGGTGCCTTCGAGCTGATGGAAGCAGTTTCTTTAGCCGCGGAGCACGATCTGAAAATTACCTGTGTAATGCTCGGTGCCAACCCCGCTTTCGATGAAACGACAGCGATCCAGCGCCAGTTGGATAAGAGTCCGCATCTTAAAGAAATCATAAAGATTCTCCCGGCGTGCCATCCGGAGAGGGTATGGGAATTTCTCGCTGCGGCAGATGTGTTCGCGTTTACCAGCCATAATGAGGGAATGCCGAACAGTCTTCTGGAAGCAATGGCCGTGGGAGTTCCTGCAATTGCTTTTTCGATCCCGCCGGTGCTGGAAATAGAAAACGACACGGGAGCGTTGGTTGCAGTTCCGCCTTTCGATTCGGCACTTTTTGCGAAGGCGATTCTGGATTTAGCTGCAGTTCCCAACGAACGAGTCCGTATTGGAGAAATAGGTAGGCGTAGGGTCCAGCAACGCTTTATGATCAAGCAAAACATGGCAACTGCGCTGAACCGGCTCGCGCAAGAATTACCAGAAGAAAATCTGTCCGCCGAAATGCAAAGGCAAGACATTGTATGATACGGCAATTGGATCTCTTGCAACGGATCCTAATCGTGTGATTCCGACAGCGATGACTGGTCGTCGAAGGCTGATAGTTAATGCCGACGGTTTCGGATTCGGATCGGGTGCAACGCAGGGAATTATTGACGCCATCAGAGAAGGGCGTTTTATATCGAGTGTCAGTGTCAACGCGAATTTCCCAGAGGTAGAGCGGGTTAGAGATCTCATCTCAGAATTTCCTCATATCAGCATTGGCGTCCACTTAAACCCGATGGCGGGGAAGCCGTGTTTGCCAGCCGAGCAAGTGCCGTCCCTAGTGGGAAACGATGGTTGTCTGCTCAATCACCAATTTCCGCGACTATTACGTCAGCAGGCGGTTTCGCTTGTTGAGATGGAAGCTGAGTTTGATGCGCAAATTAGCAGGGTCAAAGAGTTAGCGGGAGACCGTCTGACCCATATCGATTCTCAAGGCAACCAGCATCTGGCCTATTTCGATTTGTTTTTGAAACTTGCGAGGAGATGGGAAATTCCACGAATGCGCAATAACGCGTCGCTCATCTGTCTCGAGGCGCCCAATGCTAAAAGGTCGCGACTGAAGGTTTACTCGCGCAAACCCCATGTTTGGGCCGCGCATAGATACCGCCAGCATCAGATGCAAAAGGCGCGTGGCGCAGGGATGCGGATGGCGGACCGGTTGGTGACATTGGGCTATGCGGGAGTCGGGAACAAGGGGAATATTGAGAACTGGAAACGCGTGTTAAAAAACCTTTCCGCCGGCACCTATGAGATTTACTGCCATCCCGCCTATCCCGATGAAACGCTTCATCGCTGGTCGACCTACTACGACGACCGGGCGCGGGAGTTAGCGATTCTTCGCAAAAAAGAATTGTGTGACATGGCGCGAGCTGCCGGCGTCGAGATCATAAGCTTTGACGCAATTTGAGAATCAACAGTGATTCACGACTGGAAAATGGAACTCTATTGGCGCTTGCCGGTCTTTGTTCAGGAAGCCGCGCTCAGCTTCTATGCCGGATACCTCGAGAAAGCTTACTATGGCGATGGCTACGAAGACTGGCGACAGAAATTCGAGAACTGGCAAACATGGTCTCGTACCGATGCGGAAGCGTGGCAAAGTGAGCGACTTCGTGCCTTGGTGGAATTGGCGGCAAGGCGTGTTCCGTACTACAAGATGAGGTGGCAAGGAATAGATTGGAAATCAGTCCGTTCGCCCGCTGATCTGCGCATCCTGCCAACTTTAGACAAACAGTCACTCCGGCAAAACGAGAGAGAGTTTATTGTGGAGGGAACGGAACCTAAATCGTTGTGGATGGATAAAACCAGCGGCACCACGGGAAGCGCACTGCGCATTTACCAGCCGATGTCGATGCTCCCTAAGTGGTGGGCGTTAGTGGAGGTTGCGATTCGCAATGTAGCCGGCGTTAGTCAAAATATGCCCCGCGCGATGATGGGAAGCCGAACGATTGTTCAAGGTAGCGCGGCAGGACCGCCTTACTGGCGGTTTAATCGTCGTTGGCGACAGCTTTATTTATCTAGTTATCATGTGTCCAAAAACACCGCCGCTGATTACGTACAGGCATTGCATGATTATGGCTCTAAATGGATCACCGGTTATGGGTCTGCTATTGCAGCGCTGGCGGAAAGCGCCTTGGAGGCCGGGATAAAACCGGTACGGCTGCGAGCGGCGATCGTTAGCGGAGATACTCTGCTACCAGGAATGCGCGAAAGCATTGAAACATTCTTTGGTTGCAAGTGCTTTGATAGCTACGGCCAATGTGAAGGAGTCTCTATAGCAATGGAGTGTCCGCAAGGCCGCATGCATGTCGTTCCGGCGGCAGGCATTTTGGAGATTTTGCGCGACGACGGTTCTCCGTGCGGACCCGATGAGGTGGGAGAAATCGTTGCAACCGGCCTTTTAAACGATGTGATGCCGTTAATCCGATACCGAGTGGCCGATTATGCCGCATGGGCTGAAGATCAGAATTGTGCCTGTGATAATCACCAACCCATTATCGCCAATCTGGAGGGTCGCGTCGACGACTACGTGATTACGAGCAGTGGCCGAAAAATCGGCAGGTTAGCGGGATTTAGACGCAGCCCACGTATTCACTCATCCCAGTTTGTGCAGGACAGTCCTGGGCATGCATTTTTGCTCGTCCGTGCCGGCCGCGACTACAGCGCGAAAGACGCTCTCGCGGTTCGAGACGACATTTTGTCACGTATCGGCGGCCTGGATATTGTTATCGTTGAAGTCCCGGAAATTCCTAAAACGCCACAAGGAAAAACCGTCTCTGTTGTGCGTCTCGCGGACCGGCCGGAGATGCGGGAAACCTATGCAAGACTTCTCGGAAGCGCATCAAATCACACATCCACGCAAACAGCCGTTGGAGCAAGTAGCTAACGGCGCGTTGTGCCCTGATCATCCACTAGCTGGGTTGAACGTGCTGATTGTGACATCAGGTCACGATCTCACCGATTCAAGAATCTACAGCAAACAGGCTTGCAGTATCCAGCTCTTGGGCGCAAATGTCACGCTTGTGGGCCAGCTTGAGGGAGAACAGTCCGCCCAAATTGGCACAGTACGCGTTCGGAAACCGTCATCACGACTGATGCGGTTTCTGTGGCAGCCATGGCGTTGCTTTTGGGCGGCGCGACGGCTCGACGCGAACATCATCCACTTTCACGACGCGGAAATGCTCGTGACTCTTCCGCTGGCGAAACTTTGGTGGCGCCACAGTAAGTTTGTTTACGACGTGCATGAGGACTTTGCTAACCTTATGCTCGTTCGAGATTGGTTGCCGTCGCCGTCTAGACCCCTGGTGAGAATTCTCACAAACACGGTGGAGAAGGGTTTGGCATTGTTGGCGGATGCCATCGTTGGGGTAACCCCTCCACTGGCGGATAAGTTTCGCAATAAACAGCGGGTGGTTGCTTACAACTTTGTTGCCCAAAAGTTCTTTCATGAAGCAGCAAAAATGATCAAAGAGCCTCGTGAGCGCGAGTTCGATGTGGTTCATCTCGGCACACTGAATTTAAAAAGAGCCAGCTTCCTCGCGAATACGCTAAGGAAATTTCATCAACTACGGCCATCCGCACGCTCCCTGGTAGTTGGAGTTTCGCCGGAGATTGATGAAGTCATGCGCAAAACAATTCCAGACGGTTGTGTGTTGCTCGGGAAAATCCCGCACGAGCAAATTCCTCAACTGTTGGCCAATGCCAAGGTGGGATTGGACGTGCATCCATGGTTAGGGCCTCATTTAAAGGTTGCACTGCCGGTTAAGGTCTGTGAATACATGGCCGTCGGGTGCGCCGTGGTTTCATCTTACATGCCCGTTCTCCAGCACATTTTAGATCAAGCAGAGATAGGCGCGGACGACATATGTATTATTGATGGCGGGGCTCCGATCGATTATGCCCACGCGGCTGTTCAACTCGTCGAAAGGATCGATAACGGGGAGAATCCTGGAGCCAGGCTTCGCAAATCAGCGATTGAACACATGGTTTGGGAAAAAGAGGCTGACAAGATTGGACAGCTTTATTTGCGGCTTTTAGGAAAATCATGCGTTTGTTAATTATCAACGCTGACGGCTACGGCTTTACCGCTGGAATCTCTCGTGCCATCGAGGAAGCCGTGGAATTTGGCACAGTTCGCAGCCTCTCCGCCAATGTGAATTTTCCACACGCCGATAATTTACCTAAACTTTTGCGCAAACATCCAGAGATATCCGTCGGCTGTCATGTCAATCCGATAGTCGGAAGACCGGTCTTGTCTCCAGGCAAGGTGCCAACCCTGGTCGATGAGAATGGCGAGTTCTTCTACAAGAGTTTCATGAGGCGTTATTTTCGTGGGAAAATCAAATTGGCTGAGCTGCGCGCCGAGATGGCTGCTCAGTTGGAAAAAACACGCGATCTGGCGGGTGATGCTTTTTCCCACGTGGATTTTCATATGGGACTTCACCGATTGCCTGGACTTTACGCCGCTTTCCTCGATGTGGTTGAAAAAAGCGGTGTCGGGCGTATACGCACTCATAAATATCGCGTCGGACTGGAGCATACATTTCCGCGTCTGCGACATTCATTGTTCCTCTTCGAGACCTTCACTCGAATCCCGAAGTACGTCTATATTATGTGGCTGCGAAAGAAAGCGCTTGAGCGCGGACTCGTCATGCCGGATCTTTGGGTCGGCATTTCACATATGGAACCGCAAAATCTCACTGTCGAGAATTATCTAATGATGCTTAAGAACATGCCACGCGGCATCAATGAGTTTGTCGCCCATCCAGGATATGTCGACGACGAGTTGAAGCATTGGTCCTCCTACCATGAATCCAGAACGCTGGAACTCGAAGTGCTTCTTAGCCCGCGGCTTCGGGATGCTCTCTATAGTCCCGATGTAAAACTTATTGGCTATCGCGACATCCCGCTCCTCCACGTAAAATCAAGAAAGTCACCGTTGGGAGTCAATTCAAACTCTGTGCTCGCACAGAAATAATACAGTTTAAAAGGCAGTGAATGACAAGGCAAAACTACTTGTTTGGTTGGATCCTAGTAATTGGCAAGGGCGCCGAGCAGGAATTGACAGGAATGGTTACCAGTGGATTGGAAGGGTTTGTCGGTGATTTTGGGACAAACAAGATGGTAGTTGCGGCTAAGGGGATTGCTCTCGGATTATTGAGACCGCAAACTACTGCGCTAATGAGAACCTGGTCGTTTTACCAAGATGCACAGTCTATCTGCTTCGTTGAAGGAGATTTCTATGGAGACTTTCATGACTACCGGCCGTTGTGCGGCGAGGATCCGAATCTGGCGAAGATGCTGCTGCAAAACTACAACGACGAAAAGAGCGAAGCGATAGCGGCTTTAAACGGCTGCTTCTCCGGGTTTCTATTCGATCGTCAATCCTCCGTGCTATCGACTTTTGTCGACAGGTTAGGCGTGCGGGTTTTGTACTGGTCCTTTGAAAAAGATAGCCTGGTTGTCTCGTCCAATCTTGCCTCCTTCAGACGTTTACGGTCGCTCGATCTTGACCCTGACGCGGCTTTCCAATTCCTGACTGTCGGCTTTCCTATCGGCGAACGAACACTGCTAAGAAACGTCAGCATTCAGTTGCCCTGTACGATAAACGTCTTTCGTGCCGGTTCAAAGACCTCATTCCACTACTGGAATGTGCCAAAACGTTCAAAGCGGGTGGTCTTAGAAGAAGCAGTTCAATCGCTTGTTCATTCAATGGAAGACTTCATCGATCGAGTCTACGACAGAACTGATGGAAAGACTTTGGGACTTGGGCTAACCGGCGGCCACGATTCGAGAGTCGTGTTGAGTGCATTGGCGTATAATCGGCGCTCCTTCGAAGTAATGCGATTTTGGGCGCGCAATTTTGATGATCCCGTGGCGCAGCAACTTTGTTCACTGATGAACGTACCGGTCCACACGCTCCACATGACAGCCTGGTCAGCTAGCGAGTTAAAGAACATAAAGAATAACGTGTTCGTTTATTCAGAGGGCAGTATTTTCGATGGCTGGGCTTTCGCTGGGTTGGGAAAGCAATGTGCCGAACGCGAAATAGAACATCTATTGGTGGGGTTTAGCCGGCGGCCCGATCAGCGGACAGCTGACGGTTCCGGAGCCGGAACATTTCGACAAAGTTGCGGATCTGGCGAAATACGCTCTTAAAAGCCAAATGGAGCTTCTGTCCTTTGAGAAGGCGCGAGATTTGTTGGACGGTGTGAGCTTAGATGCAGTCGAGAAAACGAAGATGGAGTGGGAGGGCAGTTTTCGTTCTGAAGAATGGCGAGCCACTTTCTCGGATATCTGTATCTGGCAGAGGCTGGCCAACCGAAACCTGAAAAGAGTTCGATACGCGATGATGCCCGGCTGTCAATATACACAGCTAATCTTCCCCTACTTAGATAGTGCGGTGCTTGACAGTTACTTCAGTACGCCGACCGAGTTGATACAGTACCAGAGAGCCCACTGTTATGCGGGTTTCTATCGATTTAAGAAGCTTGGGGACTATCCGGCATCAAGCTTTCCTGTGCCACTAAAGTGGGAAGCGCGTTTGCCGTTTCTGTTGCATTCGCTCCGGAGGGTTTGGTATTCGGTGCAGAGTGTGAAAAGGCGTATGGAATACGGGCACAGCATCAGCTGGAATGAACGGCGAAGGCAATACGCTCAGGCGGTGTGCGACTCTCCTGCTTTTAAGAGAAAACAGGTTGAGAAACTGTTTTCAGAAAACAGGCTTGACTCCAAGAGTCTTAACAAAATGCATATCTTGGCCAAATTTTTCGATTTTTACGTCGGCAAGCAAAAGAAAGAAGTTTTCCAACCAATCGCTTCTTAGACTGGCAGTGAAATTAACAAGGCTGAAAGACGCGTTGAGATTCACGAAAGTGACCCTAGCGGGAAGAGGTTTCGTCGGTCGGAAAAGGAGCGCTTCTGCTTGTCATCTTGCATTGCGCGGGAATCGGTCCCAACATTAGCTCGATGGTCTTTGTTACGTCTACGGCAGCATGGCCTGATTCGCGCATGGCATCCATGATTCTCTGATTCATAGGCCAAGGCCAGAGAGGGTTCGTTGTCCGGACGCCATTTTCGTATCGAAAACACAAATTGGCTCCAGTCGTAGTGGTCCAGGGATCGGGTACTGCGGAAAGGTTCGAACCCTGAGGGATTGTGGTTTGTTTCCAATCGGAATGAATCCAACTTCCTTCACCAATCCCGGTAATACGATTCGCTACCAGATTCTTGGCGCCCCCCGCCTTAAGGGAGCCTAAATGGAAAGTGCGTTTGTTATTGGAATAACCTTCTTGGAATACTGCCACGGTATCTTGAATCGTGATGCAATCGAGGTGCGATACGAGCACTGTAGCGACTCCTTGGAACCGATCAGCGCTCAGCACATACGCCAAACTGCCAAGAAGCCTCGTCCTGCTGCAGCTGTCGCCACGCTGTGTCGTCGCGTGGAAAATCTGACCCGGTTGGTCCATTTTATAGTCCGTGTACGTGCCCGCTCCTTTACCGGTCCAAGGTTTGCCGTAATAGTCCATTAGAACATAATTTTCTTTCATTCTCTCTCCGGAAAATTGCCCGATACAGTTCTCACATAGGACGTTGTAAGCGTTGTAAGCCAGTTGAAATACGTTTTTTCCCCCTACAACGTGGGAACCTCCCCAACGACCCCAGGCGCGCCTGAATGTCGTATTGTTACCTCCTTGCGAAGTACTGAACACAGCTCTTGCGATGCCCCATCCGGCAACGTCTTCCAAGAGGTTGTGACTGCCGCCGTGAATCCCAAAAATGTTGGTATTCCCATCGGCGGCATCCCAAGCGCCTACTCTTCTAATGATATTATGACTAGATCGGCTCAATTCGACCACACTCCCCTTACTGTGATGAGCATTGAAGCCCTCAAGAACAAGGTAGTCGTTGCGGCGCAGACGAACAGGGTGGTTGACTGACTGCCCGTCAATTGTAACTCTGCCATCGTTCAAAGCCTTAATCGTTATAGGCGCGTTGACCGCGCCGCGCAGATTCTGGGGTGGATTAATCATCGAAGCGGAACCTGTGTATTGCCCGTCTAATAGGCAAAGGGTATAGCCAGGTTTAGCAAAGGACCAAAAATCAGCGATCTTGAAAGGTTGAGAGGAAGATACGCCGGTGCCGCTTCCAGTAGGAGAAGCGTAGTGAGTGCATGTCGACTCGGCAGCGGCCACACTTGAAGTGCCCGAGGCGAGCTTGTCAAACCAGTCTTGAAGAAGAAATAGCCACGTGAAGCCTATAATGATCAAACGGATGAGAGATGGAATTCGTGTTTGCACGGTTCTAAAGTACATTAGATATGCGCGGCTTGCCACTCCCATACCGCGCTGCGCGAGATGATATTCGGTCCCTTTCTGACCTCGCGCCAAGAGGCCAAGAATGCAGAGTAAGGATTTTTCCCCTGGCGCCTGTCCGGCTTTGCGGGCGGCTACTCTTATCCGAATCCGTCATAAGGCTTCGGACGAACGCGCCAAAGATTTGTAGCGAGCGCTGATTTGCCCTCGGTGGAGCTGCGATGAACCATCTCTGAAACAAAATTCTTTGCTCCGGATTCAAATAGGTTCGTCAGTTATGACGATTTATTTTAGTGGAGATGAGTTACCAGCCGATAGCGGATCTATCCAATTTCGCATGGTTGGTATCGTTGGACTTTGCCGCCCCCGGTAAGCTTACCGTCTTTCATGGCTCTGCGGTGGAATGTCGAGACAAACCATTGGATGATAAGGTCGATCTTAAAGCTACCCTGATTTTTCACCGTTGACCACGAGCCTTGGCGTGGTTTGCGCGATACTCTGACTCGGCCGCGGGTTCGTTATAGACGAGGAGAAAAGCGACCCGCGGGCCGTTAAGACTCTGCGCACCGCCGGACTCGGCCAGCTATCGAGATATTCGAGTCCATTAGCCGGCCAGATGGGTTAGCATTAACGATTTACTCGAAGATCGATTGGAGCTACAGGAATTGATACAGCGGTGGTAGGTTCAGAGCCCATGCCGTTCGAACCGCCTGTACATGAAGCGGGAGTAGAACCAAGCAATTTTTGGACAACAGCAGTCAAATTCACCGGGGTTCCTCCAGCCATGGCGTCAATAATCCGTTGGTTCATGGGCCAAGGCCAGAGAGGGTTCGTTGTTCGGACACCATTTTCGTATCGAAAGCACAAATTGGCCCCAGTCGTAGTGGTCCAGGGATTGGGTACTGCGGAAAGGTTTGAACCCTGATGGATTGAGGTTTGTTTCCAATCGGAATGAATCCAACTCCCTTCACCAATCCCGGTAAGACGATTCGCCACCAGATTTTTGGCGCTGCCCTCCTTGAGGGAGCCTAAATGGAAAGTGCGTTTTTTATTGGAATAACCTTCTTGGAATACTGCCGCGGTATCTTGAATCGTAATGCAATCGAGTTGCGTTACGAGCACTGTAGCAACTCCTTGGAACCTATCCGTGCTCAGCACATACGCCAAACTGCCAAGCAGCTTCATCCTACTGCAGCTGTCGCCGCTCGTTGCATGGAAAATCTGACCCGGTTGGTCCATTTTGTAGTCCGTGTACGTACCCGCTCCTTTACCGGTCCAAGGTTTGCCGTAATAGTCCATAAGAACATAATTTTCTTTCATTCTCTCTCCGGAAAATTGGCCGATGCAGTTCTCACATACGACGTCGTAAGCATTGTAAGCTAGTTGAAATACGTTTTTTCCCCCTACGACGTGGGAACCTCCCCAACGACCCCAGGCGCGCCGGATTGTCGTATTGTTACCTCCTTGCGAAGCACTGAATACTGCTCTTGCGATACCCCATCCGGCAACGTCTTCCAGGAGGTTGTGACTGCCTCCATGAACCCCAAAAATGTTGGTATTATTGTCTGCGGCATCCCACGCCGCCACTCGTCTGATGATGTTGTAGCTCGAACCTTCAATCGCAACGACACTGTTTTTGCTGTCAAGGGCATTGAAGCCTTCCAGGACGAAATAGTTGTTTCTATACAATCGCACAGGCATCAAACTTCCCTGGCCGTTGATAGTGACTTTGCCGTCGTTCAAAGCCCTCACCGTGATCCGAGCCGACGCTGTTCCGTTCAAGTTTTGCGGCGGGTTGATCATCGAAGCCGAGCCGGTATATTTCCCGTCCAGCAAGCAGAGTGTATAGCCGGGCTTGGCCAGGGGCCAGAAATTGGCAATCTTGAACGGACTATTCGAAGAAGTGCCGACACCGGTGCCGGTGGGCGAGGCATAGTGAGTGCAAGCTTGGGCACGCGCTTCTTGAACGGGGAGCGCCAGTGCCGCCAGAACGATTGCTGCGGTCAGTAGTTTCGTTTTCAATTTCATTGCATATCTCCAATTAGTCGAGGGCGATTGATAAAGGGTGAAGGTCCCAACCGCAAAACGAATTTTTAACTCCCTAGTGTATAGAGTGCATAGGTGCCGAGATCGTTTGCGGTAGTCGAGCCGGCATTGCTGGTTTGCACTAGGGCGCCGTTGGAGACCGACCAGCGGGCGGGCCCTTCCTCGTTGCTTTCGTCGATGAAGGTCCAGCCGCGACTGCTGCCGTCGTTGAAATTGTCGGACAGCAGAACGCTACCGGTGGCGAGATCCTCAATGAGAATATCGTCGAACGAACTGCCGGCATTGTAGTGCGAGTACAAGGCAATGCTGCCGTCGGCAATGCTGGTATCGGTGACGGAAAAGATGGTCTTGCCGTCGATCAAAACTTTTAAGGACGAACCTTGAGCGATGATTTGGAGCGTGTAGGTTTTGATCGACGGAAAGACCATCTTTTCCGTTACCGACACTAGCATTGTGCCGTCGACACGTCTTTCCAGCCGGCGGAATTTTTCCTGTGCGTACCATGAAAACCGATAGTAGTTATCGCTGTCTTGATAGCGGAACATGACTCCTATGGCATCGTCATCCGTGGAGCGGATCTTCATCGTGACGCGATAGTTGCTCCAGGTGCTTCCTGCTTGGGTCAATGTGTTGGTGCCGGTATTCGTACTTGTGTTTGTGGATGTGGAGGCAGTGGTAGTGACGTCCGTACCGGAGGTGCTCGTGACAGTCGCACAGGCACTGTTAGAGGTCGGCGAAGTCCCGGCCGAGTTAAACGCGCGTACCCGATAACAATAACTCGATCCGAGAGTTAATCCGGAGTCCGTGTAGCTCTGGATGTTGGCTCCGACGCTGGCGATCTGAGTATAGTTGCCGCCGGCCAGGCGCTCAATTTTAAATCCGGATTCGTTGGTAGAGTTGTCTTGCCAATTTAAGCGCAGAGTGGTTGCATTCGCTATGCTCTCCCACAGCGGAGTAAGGCCAAGAACAAGAAAAATGAAGGCCAAAACAGAGCCTAATGATATTTGACGCACAAGAAACCTCCTGTAGCCGGTGAAGTCCCGACCGCGGAGGTTCGGGGATCGTCTGGGCAACCTTGCAACCGTGTCCCAATAATGGGATTTAGGCCAACGGCTTTGTGTGCCACTCTTTCGAGTGGTTTACCTTTTTCCGGCGTGATTAAGATATTTCGCTGTTCAGCAAGTGGGATGCCAAATACCGCCGCCTTTGAACGGTTCGAGTCAAAACGCGTCCCTTGTCAATAAATTGGCACTCTATTTGAGGATTTATGCAACTCAAGTCCTTGGAAGTCTTATTTAAAAATGAGAGTCGCTCTAAACAGTTATCTGGTTCAAAAATGAAATTCTTATCTACGGGACAAAGTCTTGACAGTGAAACACGGGCGCGATTGGTTGTCCTAACTTTGCTTTTTCTTTCATCTGATGTCGCTCAAAAGACACACTTTGCTAACGCCTTGGGAAGTGTTTGAAAGGTACAACCAAAGTCGTTTTAGAGTTCAGTTTTGAACAAATACAACTTTTTCTTAAGATTGCGATCTTTCTGAACCGGCAAACCCATCGAGTATTTCTGAATGAGTGATAATAACTCAGATCCGCGAGTCACAGTTGTTATACCTGTGCGCAATGAATCTCGTTTTATCGACCGATGTCTGCAATCGGTTTTTTCTGCGGATCCGGTGCTGGGAGGAATGGAGGTGCTGGTCGTGGACGGCATGTCGGACGACGGTACTCGCCAAATCTTAGACGACTGGCACCGTAGACAACCTAATCTGCGGGTCCTGGATAATCCGCAACGTATCACTCCTACGGCCATGAATATTGGGGTTCGAGCAGCACGAGGAAAATGGATTATGATTGTCGGCGCCCATTGTGAATACCCTGCCGATTATTTCAGGCGTTGTCTGGAGACCAGCCAACGAACCAATGCGGATAACATCGGAGGAGGATTGATTACCTTGTCAGAGGCCAATGGCGTTGAAGGAAAATTGGTCCGGGCATTGACTACACATCGTTTTGGGGTTGGAAATGCTGGCTGCCGCATAGGGGCTTCAGAGGGCTGGGCGGACACTGTCGCATACAGTTGTTATCGGCGTGAGGTGTTTGAACGGATAGGTTTTTATGATGAGCGCCTGGTGCGTAATCAAGATTACGAGCTTAACCGCCGGTTGGCGAAAGCGGGTGGCTCCATTTGGCATAGCCCCGATATCACCGCGCGATATTACAACCAGGGCTCTCTGAAAGGTCTATTTCATCAGGCATTCGGCACCGGACAGTGGAATACTTGGATGTGGTACATCGCGCCCTATTCTTTCGCGTGGCGGCATGCAGTTCCGTTAGCATTCGTCATGGCGTTGTTAAGTGTCGTCCTCTTATTTTTCGCTTCGCCGTCGCTTGGGCTTTCTGCTCTGACATTAATTCTTTTGCCCTATTTTGTCCTGGCCTGTTTATCTTCTTTGCAGCAGTCCCTGCGCCATGGGATTTGGATGTTGCCTGTTTTGCCTTTGTTATTTTTTGCATATCACGTCGCCTACGGAGCAGGCGCTTTATGGGGCATATTTCAGCTATGTATCAAGCAATCTCCGGTACAACTCGCAGTGGAACCTTGGCCGGGAGCAGGATCTCATCGTGCATGGCCCAGAACAAACAGGGTAATCGACTGATGCAACCCTATGAATCTCGTTTCTCAGCGATATTCGGTGCCGATCATTATGCCTTCTCTTTTTGGAAGGGGCGGGCTGCGCTTTATGCGATATTGCAGTCGATGGAGCTTAGCGACGACGACGAGGTTATTCTCCCCGGTTATACTTGCGTCGTCGTCGCCAACGCAATCCGATATGCCGGAGCAAAGCCGATATACGCAGACATCGAGCAGGGTGGCTTCAATCTGAATCCGGCAAGCGTCAAAGAGCGGATAACGTCTAAAACCCGGGCATTGATCGTCCAGCATACCTACGGAATCCCGGCTGATGTTCGTTCGTTGCAGGCGATTGCTGAAGAGCATGGGCTGAAAGTCATTGAAGACTGCGCCCATGTCCTCCCCGGATCGAAATATCAAGGCGAACTTCTTGGCTCGTTCGGCACGGCATCGTTTTTTAGCTCTCAATGGTCCAAGCCATACACGACCGGCCTGGGCGGAATGGCGATCACCCGTGATAGAGAGTTAGCGGAGCGATTGACAAGGACTCACGCAACATTCGATAAGCCGCCGTTGCGCCAAAACGCGCAGTTGCAAATCCAGTACGCGCTTTATCAAAGCTTATTCAAGCCGAAACTTTACTGGTACAGCCAGAAATCTCTCCATGCGTTGAGCAGACTGGGCATCTTCGTCGGTTCATCAAACACTAAAGAATTAACCGGCGAAAAGCCTGCCGATGTCGGCTGGAGAATGGGCGCGTTCCAACAACGTGTCGGTCTCGCGCGGATCGATGACCTAAAGCCCAATGTATCTCATCGCCAAAGCCTGAGTGGCTATTATTCAGATCTCTTGCGCCGGCACGGCTGGCCCATTTATGACCATCGCGATGCCGGTGCAATCACGCTGCTCAGATATCCGCTGCAAGTGGAGAACAAAAAGGACTTGTTGGAATGGTCGTCTCGGGCCGGTATAGAGTTGGGCAGTTGGTTTGAGACGCCGCTTCATCCAGTGGCTTTGGCGGATCATCATCTAATGGATTATCGGCTGGGATTATGCCCGGTGGCAGAGTCGACCGCCGGCAAAGTTATCAACTTGCCGCTGCATGAGCGCGTCACACGATCGGATGCGGATAGGATTACCCAATTTGTTCTTTCGCACAGTTCGCCGGCGTCATCTTAGCCGTTGGCCAAAGGACGGAAATTTATGTCGGAATTCGTGAGTCATAGGATCGCATGCATAGGCGGTGGGTACTGGGGGAAGAATCTCGTCCGCAATTTCAACGACCTGGGCGTTCTTTCATGGGTTTGCGAAGTTGACGCGCCGACGCGAGACTCGCTCGGGCGCGCCCATCCGGGAGTCAAGTTCACGGATTCGGTTGAGCACGTTCTCGACGACCCGGAAACTTCCGGTGTCGCCATCGCAACGCCCGCCGAAACGCACGGCGCACTAGTGCGCCAGGCGCTGTTGGCCGGCAAAGATGTCTTCGTTGAAAAACCGCTTTGTCTCTCGGTTGATGAAGGACAACAGTTGATTGCCCTTGCCGCTAAGAAGCGGCGCATTCTCATGGTAGGCCATCTTCTCTGGTATCATCCGGCGGTCCTCAAATTGAAAGAGCTGATTGAGCAAGGGGAGCTGGGTCGAATTCGCTACATCTATTCGAACCGGCTGAATTTAGGTAAGATTCGCCGCGAGGAAAATATTCTCTGGTCCTTCGCGCCGCACGACATCTCCGTCATCTTGGGTTTGGTGGGAGAAATGCCAGAGGGCGTGAATGCTCAGGGAGGGAATTACCTGCATGACCGAATCGCCGACGTAACGGTAAGCTTGCTCTCTTTCCCCAGCGGAATTAAGGCCCATGTCTTTGTGTCCTGGCTTCATCCCTACAAAGAACAAAAACTCATCGTAGTCGGCGAACGTCAAATGGCCGTATTCGATGATGTGGAAGAAGCGAACAAGCTGACGCTTTATCCACATGTGATTTCCTGGAAGGCCAGTATCCCTGTTCCTAATAAGGCCCAGGCTTGTCCTGTTCCCATAGAATCAGGGGAGCCGCTGCGGGCTGAATGCCAGCACTTTCTGGATTGCATTCGAACACGTCACACGCCGCGCACCGACGGGCATGAGGGGCTCCGCGTTCTGACCGTCTTACAGCAATGCCAGGAGGCTTTGGAAAAGGGGGCGGTCAAGGAGAAACCTTTCTCTGCCACAGCGAAGCCGGGCTACTTCGTGCATGAGTCTTCATTTATTGACGACAATGTAGAAATCGGCGCGGGAACGACGATCTGGCATGTGTCGCACGTGCTCAAGAACTGCAAGTTAGGAAGAGATTGCCGGATCGGCCAAAACGTCGTCATTGGTCCCAATGTCCAAGTCGGCGACGGGGTGAAAATCCAAAATAACGTGTCCGTCTATGAGGGCGTTACGCTGGAGGACGGGGTTTTTTGCGGCCCTTCAATGGTTTTCACCAACGTCTATAATCCGCGCAGTGAAATCGGCCGCATGGACGAATTACGTCCCACTCTGGTTCGGCGCGGCGCGACGTTGGGTGCCAATTCTACCATCGTCTGTGGCGTGACGATCGGCGCCTATGCGTTCGTCGGCGCCGGCGCGGTGGTGACTCGCGATGTTCCTGACTTCGCTCTTGTAGTCGGCAATCCGGCGCGAATCGCCGGTTGGATGTGCTCGTGCGGCAATCGCATCGAAGTCAAAGGCAATGACGGCAAAGGAATTTGCCGGGCCTGTGAAAAACCCTATCTAAAAATCGGCAAGGAGGTCCGCGCAGCGTAATGAAGGTTCCTCTACTTGATTTACAGGCCCAGTACGCTCCGATCCGCGCGGAGATTCGCGCGGCGATGGACCGTGTCTGCGACGCGCAACATTTTATACTTGGCCCTGAAGTCTCAGCTTTAGAGGAAGAGGTCGCGCAGTTTTGCGGCGCGCGCTTTGGCGTCGGCGTCTCGTCCGGAACCGACGCTCTGCTGGTGGCTCTCATGGCCGCCGGGGTGGGTCCCGGAGACGAAGTCATAACCAGCTCGTTCACGTTCTTCGCCACCGCCGGAGTTATCGTTCGATTGGGTGCGCGGCCGGTATTCGTAGATATCGATGCCGGCACATTCAACCTGAAATCCGAAGAAGTTCAAACAAAGCTCACGTCGTGCACTAAAGCCATTGTCCCGGTGCATTTATTTGGTCTGTGCGCGGAGTTGAGCTCTATTCTTGAAATTGCCGGTGACCGAGGAATTCATGTCATCGAAGACGCCGCGCAAGCGATCGGCGCTGGAGATCGGCTGGGGAGATCGGCTGGAACTATCGGTGACATGGGATGTTTCTCTTTTTTCCCTAGCAAGAACTTGGGAGCTTTCGGCGACGCCGGAATGATCGTGACCAATGACGCCGATTTGGCTGAGTCGCTTCGCGTGCTGCGGGTGCACGGCGGTAAGCCCAAGTATTATCACCGAGTAGTGGGCGGGAATTTCCGCCTTGACGCCCTGCAAGCAGCGGTGCTTCGGGTCAAGCTTAAGCACCTAACAGCCTGGACCGAAGCACGCCGGCGTAATGCGCAACGATATCGCGAGCTGTTTGCTGAAAGCGGACTTCAAAGCCAGGTCACTTTGCCCCAGGACACGCCGGGCCACATTTACAATCAGTTCGTAATTCGCGTTCCGCGCCGCGATGAGCTGCGGAGTTTCTTGCGGCAGAACGGAGTGGAGACGGAGATTTATTATCCGGTGCCGCTTCACCTGCAGGACTGCTTTGCTGATCTAGGCTACCGCAAGGGAGAGCTTCCGGAGTCGGAAAAAGCGGCTGCGCAAGTGCTCGCCTTGCCCATCTATCCGGAGCTCCTTATGGAACAGCAAAGACATGTGGTCGAACAAATCAGACGGTATCTTGACGACGGAGCTCAAGCGCCTGAGCTATCCCGCGGCTCGGCCGCTGTGAGTTAAAATCATTCATTGAAGCCGCTGCGGATTGCCTGGGGCTGCCCCTTTGTACGGAATTGATGAAGGTGGCCCGAAGTATGCCTTCGTGGCTTTAACTGTTATCGTAATAAAGTAACCTGGAGCAAGCTCCGCCGGCTTCACTTCACCGCTTTTTGCTCCGAAACGTTTACTCCACTATGTTTAAGGACCACAGTCATTCCTCTAGGTGATGAGCCTAGCTTGCGGAGGAAAGACAATGCCAACGTATATTCTAGGAATCTCAGCATTTTACCACGATAGCGCGGCATGCTTGATCCGCGATGGCGAAATCGTTGCGGCGGCCCAAGAAGAGCGCTTCACGAGAAAGAAGTTCGACGCTGGATTTCCAACTCAGGCGATTCGCTACTGCCTCAAAGCAGGCGGCATTTCCCTGGCCGATCTAAAATATTTTGTCTTTTACGATAAGCCGCTGATCAAATTCGAGCGTCTGTTGGAAACCTACGTCGCGTTTTCTCCTAAAGGCATCAAGTCCTTTCTCGCCGCCATGCCCGTCTGGATGAAAGAGAAACTTTTACTGAAGAAGGCGCTGCAGGACGATCTTGTCTCCCTGGACGGGGTACAAAAATCGGGCCTGCCGCCGATCCTTTTCGGCGAACACCACGAGTCCCACGCGGCCTCCGCTTTCTATCCTTCGCCGTTTAAGTCCGCTGCAGTTCTTTGCATGGACGGCGTAGGGGAATGGGCCACGACATCGGCGTGGACGGGTGACGGCAACACGCTCACGCCGCTTTGGGAAATTCAATTTCCGCATTCTCTTGGACTCCTGTATTCCGCCTTCACCTATTACACCGGGTTTCGCGTCAATTCAGGAGAATACAAGGTCATGGGCTTGGCTCCTTATGGACAACCCAAATACGTCAAAGCGATCTATGACAATCTCATCGACCTGAAGGAAGACGGCACGTTTCGCCTTAAAATCGACTACTTCAATTATTGTACCGGCCTGACCATGACGAACGGCCGTTTCGATAAGTTGTTCGGCGGTCCTCCGCGCAAGCCTGAATCCAAGCTAACCCAGCGCGATATGGATCTCGCGCGTTCGATCCAGGAGGTCACCGAAGAAGTCGTGCTCCGTCTGGTCAGAAGCCTGCATCGCGAGACCGGCGCCGAGAATCTATGTCTGGCGGGCGGCGTGGCATTGAACTGTGTCGCCAATGGACGAATCCTTCGGGAGGGCCCTTTTAAGAAACTATGGGTCCAACCGTCTGCCGGCGATGCCGGCGGCGCGGTAGGCGCGGCGCTCACGGTATGGCACAAGCTGGAGGACATGCCCCGCGGCGCGGAGGGATCCAAGGATATCATGCAGGGCAGTTACCTGGGGCCTTCCTACACCAACAAAGAAATTGAAAATTTTCTCCGGAGTAAGGACGCGGTATTCGAGCGGATGAGCGACGAAGCGCTTTTCGATCAGGTGGCGAGTGAGTTGGCCGATGGCAAGGTGGTCGGATGGTTCCAAGGCAGAATGGAATTCGGGCCGCGGGCATTGGGAGCGCGCAGCATCCTCGGCGATGCGCGCAATCCCAAGATGCAGTCGGCTATGAACCTAAAAATTAAGTATCGTGAATCCTTCCGGCCGTTTGCGCCGTCGGTGTTGCGCGAGCGGGTGGCGGATTACTTTGCCATGGACACCGACAGCCCGTATATGCTTCTGGTAGCGCCTGTCGTCGAAGAGCGGCGCATCGAACCGACGGACGAACAGCAAGCGCTTTGGGGAATCGAGCTTTTAAACGTGCCAAAATCCGATATTCCGGCGGCCACCCACGTCGACTATTCGGCCCGGGTTCAGACCGTGCACGAAGATACCAATCCCCGCTACTACAGGCTGCTCAAAGCTTTCGAAGCCAAGACCGGCTGCGGGCTGTTGGTCAACACTTCGTTCAATGTCCGCAGCGAACCCATCGTATGCTCCCCCGAGGACGCCTATCGATGCTTCATGCGCACCGCCATCGATGTCCTGGTGCTGGAGAACTGTGTTCTTTATAAGGCCGGCCAGAAGCCGTTGGAAGGCGACACTAACTGGCAACAGGAATTTGAGCTGGACTAAGACCAGTAAGCAGAGAGCAGTGAAGACAGTAAGCGGTGAGCAGGGAGCAGTAAGCGGTCAAGAGGGTGGTGAGGGTGAGTGAGAGCAAAAAGCCACATCGAAATCTTCTTGCCTGGCAGAAGACTATGGACTTAGCAGTGAAAGTTTATGAGGTAACGAGGAGCTTTCCACAAGAAGAATTGTACGCCTTAACGTCGCAATTAAGGCGCGCAGCCGTTTCGGCTCCCTCAAACCCTGTGAAATAACCATGTATTACGTCTACGTTTTGAAGAGCAACAAGGACGGGAACTTCTACGTGGGCTGTACGGGAAATCTGAGAAAACGTCTTAGTGACCATAGCGATGGAAATGTTCGGTCAACTCGTTACCGAATACCTTTCGAGCTGGTCTATTATGAAGCTTCGAGAACTAACATCGATGCCTTGCATCGAGAGAAATATCTGAAGACCACATACGGGAAGAGGTATCTAAAAAACCGGCTGAAAGGTGATATTCCTAGGTAACTATTTCACAGGGCCGAAGGGGCTGCCGGTCGCACTAGACAACAATTCTCAAACTATTTGTCCAATGCAATCGGTTCCCTCAACGAGATTGATACTCAATTAGAGCTGGCGCTACGCCTCGGGTATCTGACGGGGACTGACTATGATCGCCTGTACCAAGCGCTCGATGAGTGTCTTGCCCTTACCTACGGACTACGAAAAGCAGGTCTCTACCGTAAGCAGAAAGAAAGTGAGCAGTAAGCAGGTGACCGACGTCTTACGGCTTCCTGTTCACTGCTCACACCTCCTGAGGTGAATATGCAAAACGCGATCGCAACCAAGCAACTACGGTCCTTCGGTTTTATGGTCGGCGGGATTTTTGCTGCCATAGCGCTATGGCCCGTCCTCGTCCGCGGCGACGATGCCCGCTGGTGGGCCATGGCGCTGGCGGCAGGTCTTGTCATTCCCGGCGCCGTGTATCCCAAGAGCTTAATCTGGGTTTACAAGGGCTGGATGATGCTCGGTTATGTCCTGGGCTGGATCAACACAAGAATCATTTTGGGTTTTATTTTCTATTTTATAGTGACGCCGATCGGACTATTCAGACGATGGCTGGGAAAAGATCCCATGGGCCGGCATTTGAGAGCCGACCTGGACAGTTATCGGGTGATCCGGACGCCGCGAGCGGCTTCACATTTAAAGAGGCAGTACTAAGCAGTAAGCAGTGAACAGTGAGCCGTGAGCTGTAAGCAGCGAACAGCAAGAATCCTGACCGCTGGCCGCTCACTGCTCACTGTTCACCGTTCACTAGGAGACTCTAATGGGTGAGTTTTTGTTGGAGCTTTGGTCGTTTATGAGGGAGCGCAAGAAATTCTGGCTGACGCCGATTATTTTCTTCATTGTTCTGCTAGGAGGCCTGGTGGTTTTTACTTCGGGTTCTGCCGTCGCGCCTTTCATTTACACTTTGTTCTAGAATTGAGGATGCTTCTCCGCTTGTCTGCTCGGGTCCTTCGAAACGGTCGAGTTACCGTGTCGTCATTAGGGAGTATTAGCGGTGGCAAAGCGTGTATTTGACATAGTCGGTTCGTTTTTGGGTCTTGTATTGTTCCTTCCGGTTCTGCTGACGGTAGGTCTCCTTATCAAACTGGACTCGCGCGGTCCGGTTTTTTTCAGGCAGGAGCGCGTGGGCAGACGGTTCAAACCGTTCTTCATCTTTAAGTTCCGTACAATGGTGCAAAATCCGTCGAGCGAACGCTTGCCTCTCACGGTAGGCGACGATCCGCGGATCACGCGAGTAGGACGTTTTTTGCGCAAGACCAAAATCGATGAGCTCCCCCAACTTATCAACGTACTGAAGGGCGAGATGAGCTTTGTCGGCCCGCGTCCGGAGGTTCGGCAATTTGTCGAGCTGTTTA